>CAZWXA010000167.1:0-5650 GCA_964637755.1 uncultured bacterium
CAGCAGCCTGGTAGACGTCACCACACACGGAGGATGCCGATGAAGACGCGATTGACAGTGCTCTGCGCCGCCCTGATGCTCACCGCCACCGCCCTCCCGCTCGCCGCCCTCGCGCAGGGGACCCAGGCCGCGCGGGTCCAGGAGACGGTGGCGACGGCCCGCTTCAAGAAGGCCCCGCCCTACCGCATCGGCGTCGCCGCCGGGTATCTCAGCAATTCCTGGGTGGTCTTCTGCCTCCAGCACGTCCGGTACGAGGCCTCCCGGCACAAGGAGATCTCCGAGGTCCTGGTCACCGACGCGGGCTTCAACCCCGCCAAGCAGGTGGCCGACATCGAGGACCTGATCAGCAAGAACGTGAGCCTCATCCTGTACTGGCCGGTCGACGAGAAGGCGATCCAGCCCGCGCTGGAGAAGGCCGTGGCCAGGGGCATTCCGACCGTCAACACCGGGGGCGGCTTCACGTACAGCCCCGGGACCGTGGCCAACGCCTTCATCGACCAGGTCGTGCTCGGCGACATGGTCGCCCGGCAGCTCTTCAAGGACATGGGCGGCAAGGGAAAGATCATCGCCATGCTCCCGATCGCGGGCACGACGGCGGCGGTGGACCAGCTCGCCGCGCTCAGGGCGGCGATGAAGGACTACCCGCAAATCGAGCTGCTCAGCGCGGAGTACGGGGACTGGAACCGCGCCAAGGCCAAGCAGATCACCGAGAACCTGCTCCAGCGCCATCCGAGGATCGACGGCGCGTTCTCGCCCGCGGGTCAAATGTCCATCGGCGTCGCCGAGGCCTTCGAGGAGGCCGGGCGCCTGAAGGAGGTCGTCATGTCTCCCGGCGACGAGTACAATGGGTGGCTCAAGTGGGTGGCCCAGCACAAGCTGGGCGGGGCCGTGACCTTTCCGACCCGGGTCGGCCAGGAGGCCGTTCGCCTCGGCCTCCGGATCCTCAACGGCGACCCCGTGAAGCGGGGCCTCATCGTGCCGTCCGAGTACATCTCGCCCGCGAGCATCTCGCGCTACGTCGAGGCCAGGCGGCCGGACGACTGGTGGGCCAGCACGCTGCCGGAGGAGTGGAAGCCGAGGTAGTGGCCTTCCTCGAGATCCGGGGGCTGTCGAAGACCTTCCCCGGCGTGACCGCCCTCGACGGCGTGGACCTCTCGGCGGAGGCCGGCGAGGTCCACGCCCTCGTCGGCGCGAACGGTGCCGGAAAGTCCACGCTCATGAACGTGCTCGCGGGCGTGATCAGCCCGAGCGCCGGTGAGATCCGCCTGGCGGGCGCGCCCGTCGCGTTCGGCTCTCCCCGGGCCGCGAGGGAGGCCGGGGTCAGCATCGTCTACCAGGAGACGAGCGCCATCCCCGAGATGACCGTCGCCGAGAACATCTTCCTCGGTCGCGAGCCGACGACCCGCTGGGGCCTCGTCGACCGGCGGCGCCTCCAGGACGAGGCCCGCGGGCTTCTGGACCGCTATCGGCTGCCCCTCGACCCGGCGGTCCGCGTGGGGCAGCTCTCGGTCGCCAGCCAGCAGCTCGTGGAGATCGCGCGGGCACTCTCCATCGCGGCACGCGTCCTGATCCTGGACGAGCCGACGGCGGTGCTCTCGCTCCCCGAGCAGCGGAACCTCTTCGACATCATCGCCGGGCTCGAGGGACCGGGGCGGCTCGTCCTCTACGTCTCCCACCGCCTGGAGGAGATCTTCGCGATCGCCGATCGCATCACGGTGCTTCGCGACGGGCGCAAGGTGACGACCGTGGCGACGGCGGACCTCCGCCAGGCGGACCTCGTCCGTCTCATGGTGGGCCACGAGGTCCGCGAGCGCTTCCCCCTGCCGGCACCGGCGGCCACGGCCCCCGTGCTCGAGGCGAGCCCTGCCGGCAGCCCCGTGCGCATCGAGGTCCGCACGGGCGAGATCCTGGGACTCGCGGGGCTCGTCGGCGCCGGCCGCTCCCGGCTCGGCCGCGCCCTCGGCGGGCTCCAGCCGATCGACCTCCGGATCGACGGCCGGCCCGTCCGCCTGCGCTCGCCCGCCCACGCGCTGGCCCACGGCATCGCCTATCTGACGGAGGACCGCAAGCGAGAGGGCCTCTTCGACAACCTCTCCGTCCTGGTCAACGTGACGGCCGCGGCGCTGCCACGGCTGTCCCCCTTCGGCGTCGTCAGACCGGCGGCGGAACGGAGAGCCGGCGCGGCGATCCTCGAGCGCCTGCGGCTCGTCGCGCGGTCACTCGCCGCCCCGGTGCGCGAGCTGAGCGGGGGGAACCAGCAGAAGGTGATCTTCGGCCGCGCGCTCCTCTGCCGTCCCCGGGTCCTCATCTGCGACGAGCCGACGCGCGGCGTGGACGTCGGCGCCAGGGACGAGATCTACGCGCTCCTGCTCGAGCTGGCCCGTCAGGGCGTCGCCATCGTCCTCATCTCCTCCGAGCTGAAGGAGGTGCTCGCGCTGAGCCACCGGGTCCTGGCCGTGCGGGACGGCGTCGTCGTGCGCGAGTTCACGGGCGGCGAGGCAAACGAGCACGACGTCCTCCTGGCGGCGATGGGCCCGCTCACGGGAGCGGCGTAGTGGACTGGCCCGGTCCGGGAGCGGTGAGCGCGCCATTCCGGGCCGCGTCGGGGTCCCTCACGGGAGCGGCGTAGTGGGCTCACGTCGCGCGGGCGCCGGGCGCGCTGCGTTCCGGGCTGCCACGGGGCCCCTCGCCGGAGTGGCGTAGTGGCCTTCCGCGTCGCGGTGGTGCAGATGGACTGCGTCCCGGGCGAGGTGGCGCCCAATCTGGAAACGATCGAGCACTTCGCCGAGGCCGCGGCGCGGGCGGGCGCCGAGTTCGCGGTCTTTCCCGAGTGCGCGACGACCGGCTACTTCATCGCGGACCGGCTCGCGGCCCTTGCCGAGCCGCCGGACGGGCCGGTGATCGCGCGCCTCGCCGCGACCGCGCGCCGCCATCGCCTGCACCTGGCCGTGGGGCTCGTCGTCGCCGAGGGCGGCCGTTTCTTCGACGCCCAGGCGCTCTTCTCGCCCGGGGGCGAGCTGCTCGCCCTCTACCGCAAGGTCCACCTCTTCGCAGCAGAGCGCCAGTGGTACGCCGCGGGCGAGGCGCCCCTCGTCGTCGACACGGCGCTCGGCCGCATCGGCATGACCATCTGCTACGACCTGATCTTCCCGGACTACATCCGCCGGCTCGTCGAGCTCGGCGCCGACCTCATCGTCAACAGCACCGACTGGATCACGGACGAGTACCAGAGCGCCGTCTGGGGTTGGAACGGCCGGATCACGCAGGGCCTCGCCGCCACGCGCGCGCTGGAGAACGTCACCTTCGTGGCGATGGCCAACCGCGTCGGCCGGGAGGGCGCGTTCCGGAGCCTCGGCTGGAGCGGTGTCGCGAGCCCATCTGGCCAGATTTTGGCCGGCCTGGAGGAGGGCGAGGGTATCGCCGTCGCGTCGATCGCCCTCGACGGCCCCGACCTCACCCGGTGGCGCTCGATCGCGACCTATCGCGCCGACCGACGCCCGGACCTCTACCGGCCCGAACCGGGCCGTCCCAACGGAAGACCGTGACGGCGGTCAGGCGGGCCTGGCGGTGACCGTGACGGTGACGCTGGTCGCGACCGCGACCGTGCGGTAGAGCGGTCACCGCCCCTTGTAGACCTCGACCAGCTTCTCCGCCTGGGCCTGGTCCACCCCGGTCAGCTCGAACCGCATGCTGACCGACTGGAAGTCCGCCGGATCGGCGAGGCTCCGCGTCCCCTCGATGGTCACGCCCATGCGCGTGAGCGGCACGCCCTTCTCGGCCGCGAACTTCTCGATCAGGGTGACGCCACATGCCGAGATCCCCGCCAGGAACGCCTCGGCGTTGTTCAACGCCTCGTTCGGCCCCGAGGGAGAGTCCAGCACGAAGTGATGATTCCGGGCGCTGTTCAGGGCGCGCCCGGCGACCCCGCCGCTGTATGACCGGACCGTGTCGATGGTGACGCCTTCCGCCATGGCTCAGACCTCGCGCGATGACATTCTGACCGCGGCCGGATCATGCTGCCCGGGGCGCCACCCTGTCAACCACGATCCGGACGGACCCCCAGCGACAGGCTCAGCTGATCAGGCGCTCGCGTCCCTTCCAGTAGGCCTCGCGCAGCTCGCGCTTGAGAAGCTTGCCCGACGGGTTGCGGGGCAGGGACTCGACGAAGTCCACGGAGGTCGGGCACTTGTAGTGCGCGAGGCGCTCCCGGGCGAAGGCGATGATCGCCTCGGGGGGCACGTCGGCGGCCGGCTTCCGCACCACGATGGCCTTGACGGTCTCGCCCCACTTCGCGTCGGGCACGCCGATCACGGCCACGTCGGCGACGGCGGGATGGTCGGAGAGCGCGTTCTCGACCTCGGCCGGGTACACGTTCTCCCCGCCGGAGATGATCATGTCCTTCACCCGGTCGGTGAGGAAGAGGTAGCCCTCCGCGTCGAGGAATCCCGCGTCGCCGGTCTTGAGCCAGCCGTCCCCGCCGAGCGTCCGGGCCGTTTCCTCCGGTTTGCCCCAGTACCCCTTGAAGTTCTGCACCGACCGTGTCCACACCTCGCCGACGCCGCCGCGCGCGCACTCGCGCCCGCTCGCCGGGTCGACGATGCGCAGCTCCACCCAGGGAAACGCCTTGCCCGCCGAGCGGAGGAGGCTCGATCGGGGCCCCTCCACCGCGTGATCCTCGGCGGGGAGCTGGGTGATGGCGCCCGTCGTCTCGGTGAGCCCGTAGACCTGGATGAAGGGACAGCCGAACACCTTCATCGAGCGGACGAGCACCTCGTTCGTGACCGGCGAGGCGCCGTAGACGATCGAGCGGAGGGACCGGTAATCGCGGTCGGCGGCGCCGGGGACCATCGTCAGGACCTGGAGCATCGCGGGGACGAAGAGCGCGTTGGTGACGCGATGGCGCTCGAGGGCGGCCAGGATCTCGTGCGGCGCGAACTCGCGGACGAGGATGGAGTGGCCGCCGACGCCCATCCCGACCAGGGCCCAGCCCGAGCCGCCGATGTGGAACAGCGGCAGGCAGACGAGGTTCACCGACGTCTCGTCGAACTGCCACCACGGGCCGACGTAGGGCAATAGCGTGCCCAGGTTCGCGTTGGTGAGCATCGCCCCCTTCGGCACGCCCGTCGTGCCCGACGTGTAGAGCTGCATCGCGACGTCGTCCGGCGCCGACGGCCGCAACGGGTCGTCCGCGGGACGCCGCGTCACCCATGCCTCGTAGGATTCGTGGCGTGGATGACCGCCGATGACGACGATCTTCTCGACCGTCTCGAGGGCCGGCTCCATCTCATGCAGGTGACCCAGGAAGTCCGGCCCGACGAAGAGGACCTTGGCCTGGGCGTCGTTGATGACGTACGCCATCTCGGCGGGCGTGAGCCGCCAGTTGACGGCGACGTTGACGACGTTGGCCTTGCCGCCACCGAGGAGCACCTCGAAATACTCGGGGCCGTTCTTGTCCACGAAGGCGATCCGGCTCTGCTCGGCGACGCCGGCACCGAGGAGCCCCTGCGCCACGCGGCTCGAGCGCGCGTCCATCTCCGCCCAGGTGATCGTGCGCTCGCCGTAGCTGATCATCGGCCGGTCGCCCCGCCGGCGCGCGTGCTCCCGAAAGATCCCGCAGAGTGACCAGGACATCTCGCGTCCCTCCTCGGAG
>CAZWXA010000167.1:5750-8287 GCA_964637755.1 uncultured bacterium
GCCGGCGGCATCGCGACCGCCAGCCGCAGCGACAGCTCGTCGCCCACGTTGCGGATGTGATGGACCGCGCCCCGCGGCACCCAGACGATGTCGTCCTTCGCCGCCTGGAACACGACGCCCCCGGTCAGCTCCCACTCGAGCCGCCCCGCCAGCACCACCCACCACTCGTCGAACTCGCGGTGCCAGTGCGGGCGGTTGCCGCCGCCGGGCGGGCTGGCGATCAGCGTCACCAGCTGGCGCTCGTCCGCGATGATCCGCTTCGACCACGGCGGCGACCCCATCGTCCGGACGACGTCCGCGACCCGCGTGTGCAGGACGTTCGGCCACACCGTGTCGGCGGCCGGCGGCGTCGGACCGGTGGCCAGGCGGGTGATGACGATGGTGGCGGGCGGGGCGGGGCTGGACGTCGTCACGCTCGGGTCTCCTTCCAGGCGGGACTCTAGCACCGCCGGGGCGCTTTGACAGCAAGAGAGGGCTCGGGCATTCGCTCCCAGGTCCCGATTGACTTCCCACCATCTGCGCTCTACGGTATCGCATATCGTCAAACGACGATGAAGGAGGCGGCGCATGCCCCTGGCGGTCTCCCGTCGGCTCCACCGGCCGTCACCGGCGCGGCGTGAGAAGGACCTCGCCCGGGCCCTGGCCGGGTTGGCCAGGGCGCTCGGGCACCCGGCCAGGATCCGGATCGTCCGGGTGCTGATCGAGAAACAGGCATGCATCGGCTGCGACCTCGTCGACGAGATCGGTCTCGCGCAGTCGACGGTCTCCGAGCATCTGCGGATCCTCAAGGCGGCGGGCATCATCACGGGCGAGATCGAGCGTCCCCGGGTCTGCTACTCCCTCAATCCCGCGGCGCTGCAGCCGCTGCGCGAGTTCCTGGTCACCGCCGCCGAATCCTCCCGGCCGCCTCGGTCTTCTGGGAGGGCGTGAATGTCCACCTTCGAGCGCTACCTGACCCTCTGGGTCGGCCTCTGTATCGCCGTGGGCGTCGCCCTCGGCCACGTGCTGCCGGCGGTCTTCCAGGCCATCGGATCGGCGGAAGTCGCCCAGGTCAACCTGCCGGTAGCCGTGCTGATCTGGCTGATGATCATCCCGATGCTGGCCAAGATCGACTTCGCCGCGCTCGGCGAGGTCCGGGAGCACTGGCGGGGGATCGGGGTAACGCTGTTCGTCAACTGGGCGGTCAAGCCATTCTCGATGGCGCTCCTGGGCTGGCTGTTCGTCGGCTGGCTGTTCAGGCCCTACCTCCCGGCCGCGCAGATCAACAGCTACATCGCCGGTCTCATCCTGCTCGCCGCCGCCCCCTGCACGGCGATGGTCTTCGTATGGAGCAACCTCTCCGAGGGCGAGCCGCACTTCACGCTGAGCCAGGTCGCGCTGAACGACACCATCATGGTCTTCGCCTTCGCGCCGATCGTCGGGCTGCTCCTGGGACTCTCGGCGATCACGGTGCCCTGGCAGACCCTGCTGATCTCCGTGGGGCTGTACATCGTCGTCCCCGTCATCCTGGCGCAGATCGTCCGCCAGCAGACGCTCGCTCGCGGCGGGCCGACTGCTCTCCGGCGGCTACTCGACCGGCTGCAGCCGGTGTCGCTCGTCGCGTTGCTGGCGACCCTGGTGATGCTCTTCGGCTTCCAGGGCGAGCAGATTATCGGGCAGCCCCTCGTCATCGCGCTGCTCGCGGTACCGATCTTGATCCAGGTCTACTTCAACTCGACACTCGCCTACCTCCTGAACCGGGCGACCGGCGAAGCGCACTGCGTCGCCGCTCCGTCGGCGTTGATCGGGGCCAGCAACTTCTTCGAGCTCGCGGTCGCCGCGGCGATCAGTCTGTTCGGCTTCGAGTCGGGGGCGGCGCTGGCGACGGTCGTCGGCGTCCTGATCGAGGTGCCGGTCATGTTGTCGGTGGTGAAGATCGTCAACGCCACCAGGGGCTGGTACGAGCGAGGCGCTGCCGTGCGGCGTCACGCGACCGCCACCGGGCCGGGCCGGCGAGTAGGGCCAGCGACCGCGCCCCGACCGGAGCGTGGAGCACTTCCGTGGCGAGGGCAATCAGGGCGTCGGGCTTGGCCTCGACATCCAGGGAGTCCCCCGCGACGCGATGACGATGCTGGAAGCAGATGACTGGCCCGGGAACGTGCGCGAGCTGGAGACCGCCGTCAACCCGGCGATGCTCTGGTTGCGCACCTCGCCGGCGGCGTCGCCTTGCGGGCCATGGCGCTTATTCGCAGACCGGCGGCGGCCCGGCGGCCAGGACGACTGCCGACTGGCTGGGGGCGGCTGACGGATGCGATCGCGCGGCCCCTGTGGCCAGGGGGTGGAGGACGTCGATCGCCCAGCCCACATCCAGGCGCTCGCCGAGCCACCCTGGGCACGCCGTCCGCGGGTGGACGCGCAGCCCCTGCGCCTCGTGCCGCGCCCGGAGTGCCTGGACCGGATCGACGTGCAGAGCAACTGGTGGGGGGACTTCTGGGAGGGGCCGGCCATCTGGCCGCCGGAACCGGAGCGTGCCGTCGGGCTGCCGCTCGACCTGATAG
>CAZWXA010000168.1:0-8277 GCA_964637755.1 uncultured bacterium
TCATCGTGCGCGCGGCCTACAAGCTCGCGCGGCTCACCCTGGCGAAGGATCGACTGAAGTGGGCCCTCTTCGGCGTGATGGCGGTCGTGACCGCGTGGACCGAGAAGGAAATCGCCACGCTGTTCGTGCTCTGCGGCGTGGTCGCCCTCGTTCTGCAGGCCCGGCCGAAGTTCCTGCGCGGGACGCCCTCGGCGTGCGTGGCGGTCGTGACGCCGGGGCTGCTGGTCGAGATCCTCTGGTTCTTCACGAAAGCGGGCGCCTTTGTCTTCGGCAGCGGCCTCGCGATCGTCCCGTTCCTCTACGGCGGGGTCGTCCAGCAGCGCCAGTGGCTGACCGATCACCAGTTCCTCGACGCCGTCGCGGTCGCGATGCTCACGCCCGGCCCCGTCGTGATCACGGTCGCGTTCATCGGCTACCTCGTCGGAAGCTTCTGGGGCGCCGTGGCCGCGGCTGTCGGCGTCTTCCTCCCCGTGTATCTCTTCGTCGTCATCCCGTACCCGTGGTTCGATCGGATCAGCGGCAACCCGCAGGTCAAGGCCTTCGTCAACGGGGTGACGGCTGCGGCAGCGGGCGCCATCGCCGGCGCCTGCCTCGTCCTGGCCCGTCGCGCGATCGTGGACGTGCCGGCGCTCTCGATCGGGCTGGCGGCCTTCGGCGCAGGCTGGCGCTTCAAGGTCCCGGAGCCGCTGCTGATCGCCGCCGCGGGCGTTGCCGGGGTCCTGGTCCGCTCGGCCCGGTGAGGGAAGCGCCCGGATGAAGTGGGTCACCCGGGAGAGGGCGCGCGTCGACCGGATCGCGTGCCCGTGGCTCATCAGCCGGTTCATCGACCCGGAGCCGACGTTCCTCTTCGTGCCCGCCACCGACGTGATCGAGGTGGCCCGCCGCGATGAGGCCATTCCCTACGACGTCCCCGGGGTCGAGCTGGGCCACCACGGCGAACGCTGCTCGTTCGACGCGTTCATCGACACGTACCGGCTCGATGATCCGGCGCTCCTCGCGCTGGCCGGGATCGTCCGCGGCGCCGACACGGCCGCGCGCGACCTCGCGCCCGAGTCGGCAGGACTCTACGCCGTCGCCTCGGGATTCCGGGAGATCGCGCGCGACGACCACGACAACATGAGTCGCCAGTTCGCCGTGTACGACGCGCTCTACGCCTTCTGCCGGAGGCGCCTCGCCACGGACTGATCTGGCGCGCCCCGGGCAGCCTGGCTGGCCTCGCGGCCTGGCTGGCCTTGTCCGGTGCCACGGCGTCCCTGCGCCTCTCGCGGCGCTTCGGCCTGAGCGGCCCGGCCTGGCCTACTTGATGACCTGGCTCGCCCGCAGCAGGGCCGGCGACGGAATGGAGCCGATCACTCCTCTGCGACCTTGATCGAAAGCGACGCCCGGTAGATCTCGGTTTGATCACCGGCGTAATCGGGGTTGTTGTAGCGGTTGAGGTCGTAGATCAGCCGAGCTCGCACGGAGTAGTCGCCAGTCGGGAGCTTCGGCGTCCAGGAAAGGATCCGCTCTTCCCCGGCGCGGATCGGCGGCTCGTGCGGCCCCTGCGCATCCGCTTGCGCGGCAGCGAGCGGGTCCAGCGCCTTCTTGTCCTCCTCGAGGTACTTCCGATCATCGGGACGATTCTGGAACCAGGGCGCGAACATCCACTCTTCTGTCGCCACGACCGTGTCATTCGGGCCGAGCACCTCGGTCCGCAGATAGACGGCACGCCGGTTCGATCCCGTCGGCACGGAGTGGCCGGCGCCCACATTGATGACGTGGAAGTCGAGCCTCGGCTGCCCGGTCTCGGCCTGGACGACGACCATGCTGAGCGCGGTGCGAACCCGCTGCGGCGAGTGGCCGCCGGTCCACAGATGCCGTGCTACCGCTCGGACCGGCACGGGAAAGTCCTCGGCGATCTTCCGCTGCGTTCTGAACATGTGGCAGTCCTGGCAGTGCTGGCGGCCAAGGCCGGGTTTGTTGAAGTCCTCCCGCCATTCAAGGAAGGTCTGGGTCTGCTTGCCCGCCACACGCGTGCCCAACGAGTGGCAGTTCGCGCACATCGCTGCCGTCTGAATCTTCGGATCCTTCACCGTCTCGTGCGGCGCCTTCACGTCGTACGGCCCACGAATCTTCCCGTCCGGCGTCAGGTGACAGCTCGCGCACGTCAGTCCGCTGGCCTCCTGCTCCTTTGGGCGCCCCTTCGGCTTCGGGATCTCAATCGTGTTCATATCGGGGATCTCGAACGGTTGCGGAAAGTGACAGACGTTGCAGGATCGCCCGTCCTCCTCGATCGTGCGCGCATGCATGGGGAAGGGATCGGTCCCGGCGAGGGCGTGGAGGGTTGGCATCGAGGTCTTGCCCGGCATGCCGATGATTTTTTTGCCCTCCGGCGACTCGTAGAGGATCTCCCCGTACTGGAGGTCCGCCCCGAACCCCTCCGAGAACTCGCGGTAAATCGCCTTGTGACAGGCACCGCACAGCTCGGAGGGAGTAGCCGTCCCCAGCGGGAACGACATCATTCCCGGCTTCGCAGCCGGCGCAGCCTTGCTGGCCGGTGTCGACTTGTTGGCCGGGCTCCGGGTCGGTGACGCCTTCGATGGCGCCTGAGCGGTGGAGATAGCGGGATGGAACAGAACAGCGATCGTGATGACGACCGCGAGAAAATGCCGGCAGGGCTGAGATCTCATCGTGCCGCCTCCCCTTGCCAAGCCGCGTTCGGGGCGTCTACTACGAGCCGTCACTGCTGCCCTCCGCCGTCGACGGTAGTAGCGGACCTACCTCGACGGCGACGCGAGACCCATCTTGGGTCCGCCGACGACGGAGAAGCCAACGGTCAGCCCGAGGGTAACCTGCCAGTCCGGCGCGGCTCGGCTGATGCCCCGCCGGAATCCTGTATCGATCCAGAGCTTTCGCGTGTCAAAGGGTCGCCAGATCACACCAAGCAGCGCGGAGTTGTTCGGGCGCTCGTCTTCGACGCTCTCCCCGTTTACCTCGCCGACGAGCCTGAGGCTCGACACGATCGGGACCTCGACGATCACGCCCCAGATCCCGAACAGCCTGGCGCCCACCCGGTCCACCCCGGCCCCCGCATTCACGTGGTACGCAAACTGCTGGAGCCGCCCGCTGACGATTCCGGTCGCCTCGACCCCGACCCCACTTTCTCCCCGAGCCGTCGACGGCAGCAGCGGGCCGACCTCAATAGCGACGCTCAGCCCGTCCTTCTCCTGCAGCACCCCTTCCTTGAGGACCGCCTTGAGAAAGAGCGCCGGATCGACCAACTGGGCGCTCGGCGCCGTCTCGACCGCGAACTCCCCGACGATCTCCAGCTGGTCGAGAAGGCCGTAGTTGAGCACGACCTTCGGCGTCGAAAAGACATCGCGGTCGCGCGATCGGGCGAACTGGAAGTACCCCAGCTCGATCTCCACTTCCTTTGGATGGGCGACGGCGGCGTCGGTCGACACGAACGGGCGATACCCTACCGCCTGGACCGGCAGCAGCAGGCACACCGCCAGTCCCCCGAGGCCGAACCCCCATCCGCGGATCAGAAGCATCGACAGCCTTCGGTGCGGCCTCCCTCGGCTCCCGGAGGTCCGGTGACCGCCGCACCAATCACCCGACGCGGCTCGACACAGGAACGCCACGACCCCCTACCGGGTCGGGCTCGCTTCCTGGAAAGCGGCCTCCGGCAGTACCGGCGCGGCGGTGAAATTCGCCGGCAGTGACCCGGTCAGGCTCCCAAGAAACGCCACGATGTCTCCGACCTGCGCGTCGGACAGTTGTGTGCCGAGCTGCACTCGCCCCATGATCCGCACGGCCTCAGGTAGTGTGGCCACCGAGCCGTCGTGGAAGTACGGCGGGGTCATCGTGACGTTCCGGAGGCTCGCCACCTTGAACACGGACTGATCCGCCGGATCGTGCGTCACGTCGACCCGCCCGCTGTCTGGGTTCGCGCTCCCGGTCGCCTTCCAGTATTCTTCGAACACGCCAAACTTCCGGAACGTGCCGCCACCGATTCCCACGCCGCTGTGGCAGCTGGCACAGCCAACCTCGATGAACGTCCGCAGCCCAGCCTCCTCCGCCGGGGAGAGCGCTTGCTCGCTTCCTTCGAGAAAGGCGTCGAACCGCGACGGCGTCACCAGGGTGCGTTCGAACGCCCCGATGGCTTTGCCCCAATTCTCGGGTGTCACCGGGTTCGCCTCCCCAGGGAAGGCCCGCGCGAAACCCGCCCGGTACGCCGGAATGGCCCTGAGCTTGGCCATCGCCGTCTCGTAGCTTGGGTTCCCGAAGCTCGGCGGACCGACGAGCGCTCGCGTCGCCTGATCCTCGACCGACGTCCGATCGCCGCGCCAGTGGGCCGCGACATGCAGCGCGGTATTCAGAACCGTCGGAGCATTGCGCGGACTGATCCGATTGAACGCCCCAACCGATTTCGGAAGGGCGTCGGTACCGTAGAGTGCCGGCTGATGACATCGGGCACAGCTGGCGGTCCCGTCCGCCGACACGCGGGGCTCGAAATACAGCAACCGGCCAAGGGCAACCTTCTCCCGCGTCAGGGGGTTCTCCGACGTTGCCATCTCGCTCGGCAGCGGCTGGAAAAGCTGCTGGACAAGGCGCTGCAGCTTCTCGTCCGCCGCATCGGCCGCTGTCACGGCCACGAAGAGGGCGACCTTCAGCACGCAGACACCGAGGCCGAGAAACCGTCGACTCACCCTAGCCTCCCACACTCACGCCGCGGATCGTGAGGTCATCGAACGCCGTGATCGAGTCCGCTTTGGTCCAGAATCCGACGGCGCCCGACCGGTCGCAGCGGTCCCGATGGTGAAGGCAGGAGCGTGCCATCGAGGTACCCCTGCCGATGCGGTCGTCGTCTGTATCCCATGACCAATACCCTTTGTTCTGCGGCTTACTCGCCGGGCACGACCTGGCCATTCAGCAGATCCACGAACAGGTGTACAATCCGATTCTCCGGACTCGCCAGCAGGACATCGACCACCGGCCGCCCATTGCGCACCGCCGGATTCGCGGAATACACCCTCCCCTCCGTCTGTGCCGCTTCAGCTTTCCGAATAACGTCCACGAGCGACAGGTCAGACTCCTGCATGAGGGTCAGATGCATGGACGCGCGTGCAATGTGCTCCCTGTCGGGGAAGACCTCCGTCTTCGGTGTCCAGGTCTCTTTCGTTGGATCCCCGGAGAGCTCCATCAGGGTGTTGTGCTCCGCGTCCGTTCCCTTTCCCTCCTTGGCGGTGTACACGCTCAGGCTGAGCTCGTCGCCCTCCATCTCGAATTTTGCGGAGATGGCATAGCCCTGCTCGCGCTCGGCTTGCATCACCCCACCCGCCAGTGAACGTTTACTCTCCTTGAGCTTGCTCAGCAGCACCTCGGTCGCCTTGTATTCCGCGGCGAACCCGGTTCCAGCCACAAGGAACGCGACGAGGAGACCCATGACCGTGGCGATCGTTTTTCGCGACATTGCTTGTCCTCCTGCTCCACTCTTGACGTCGTTTGCGCAGGACGATATCACGAGCGATCCGCCGGAGACGTAGCCAGGCCGCCCGCTGATTGCTCGCCCCCGATGGCTCGCGCATCGCCTTATGCCCAACTTGATGTAACACGCGCTACGTCCATTGTCAACCGTTACATCCTCATGAGACGTTTTGCGCTACTCGCTCTCGAGACGGGGACGACAGCGGAACGACCGCCAAGCCTCGACAGCGGTCGCAGCGCCAGTTCGCCGTGTACGACGCGCTCTACGCCTTCTGCCGGAGGCGCCTCGCCAGGGACTGATCCCGCGCGCCCCGGGGCAGCCTGGCTGGCCTCGCGGCCTGGCTGGCCTTGCCCGGTGGCACGGCGTCCCTTCGCCTCCCGCGGCGCTTCGGCCTGCCTGGCCCGGCCTGGCTCACTTGATGACCTGGCTCGCGCGCAGCAGGACTGCCGACGGAATGGAGAGACCCAGGGCCCGGGCGGTCTTGAGATTGACCACCAGCTCGGGCTGAGGGAACTCGACCGGAAGCGCGCCGACCGGCACGCCCCGGAGGATCTTGTCCACGTAGCGGGCGGCGGCCCGACCGACACTCCGGCTGTCGGCGCCGTAGAAGAAGAGCGCCCCTTGCTCGACCATCTCCCTCCGGCTCCCGCAGACCGGCAGGCGCCGCTCTGCCGCCTGACGCAGAAGCGGGGCGGCGAAGCGCTCCTGTAGCCGCGGAGACGCCACGAGAACACCGTCGACGCTCTTCGGCGACACCCGCGCCAACACTCCCTCGATGTCCTTCCGGTCCCGAACCGGGCGTTCGACGATCTCGATCTTCAGCGTCGAGCCCATCCTGCGCATCTCGGCGAACGCCTCCGGGGCGGGTGGATCGCCGGGATCGGTCAGGACCAGGAGCCGGCGGAGCTTCGGCACCAGCTCCCTGAAGGTCCGCACCTGCCGTGCTGGCGGCTCCCACTCCGGCCCGGCGAAGCCGGTGAGGTTGCCGCCGCGCGCGGCGGCGGACTCCCGCTGGGCTGTGACGTCCGGGTGGGAGAGATCGCTCACGAACCCGCTACGCCGCGGGTCGACCGCGTGGAGGAAGATGACGGGGATCTCGGAGGTTCCGGCCCTGGCCAACTGGACAGCCGCGTTCTCGAAGGCCACGATCACGTCGACCCGGTCGCGCACGAAGTCCGCGACCGCGGCGCGCCCGGCTTCCTCATCGGCCGGTGTGCGCCAGTCGAGGCGGACGTTCCGTCCCTCCTCGTACCCCAGCGCCTTCAGGCCCTCGCGCAGGCCCTCGAGCGAGGGGGGGACCCGCTCGGCCCCGACGCGAAGCAGCCCGACCGCGAACACCTTCGGGGGTTGCTCGGCGATGGATGCCGGCGGCGGGATCGACAGCGCCGCCAGCGCCGCGACTGACGCCAGCGCCACCAGCTCAGCGGTCCGCGAAAGTCTCCCCGCCGTCATCCGACGGAACGCCCCGGTGACGCCGGCAGGAGGTCATGACCTCGGACCAGCCAGGAGCGACCTGCCGGTGACATCATCACGGGATCACCCGGATGACCCTGTCGTCTTCTCGAATGGGCAAGCCGTGTCCGTCCCGGTTGCTGGTGGCGACGTAGAGCGCGCCGTCCGGCCCGACGACGACGTCGCGCAACCGGCCGTACGTCCGCTCCAGGAGCGTCGAGACTCTGGCGCTGGTCAGGTCGGACGCGAACGCGACGCGCAGGAGCTGGCGACCGCGGAGTGTCGCGACATACAGATGATCGCCGTGAAACGTGATCCCCGACGGATTCCACCGGTCCTCACCCGAGTCCACCACCGGATTCACGAAGCGGCCGTCTTGCGTCTTGCCCCGGACGTCGGGCCAGCCGTAGTTGCCGCCCGGAACGATCCGGTTGATCTCGTCGTGTCCAGACGGGCCGTGCTCTGCCTCGAACAGCCGACCCGCGCGGTCCCACGCGATGCCCTGAGGGTTGCGGTGGCCGAGTGAGTAGACGGGCGAACCCGGAAACGGGTTGTCGATCGGAACCGTGCCCTCGGGGTCCAGGCGGAGGATCTTTCCGGCGAGCGACTCCGGGAGCTGCGCGAGCTGCGGCCGAGCCGCGTCACCGGTCGTGACGTACAGCTTGCCGTCGGGCCCGAACTTCAGGCGGCAGCCATCGTGGTCCAGCGCGCCCGGCACATCGTCGAGCACGACACGCTCGCTCCCGGCCCGCCCATCGCCGACGGTCAGCCTCGTGACTCGGTTGATCAGCCCGCCAGGCTTCTGCGCCGTGTAGCACACGTACAGGTACGGGTTCTCGGGGAAGCCGGGATCCACCGCCAGGCCCATGAGGCCGGCCTCGCCCTTCGCGACGACCGGAAGCGTGGCAAGCGGGTGCGGATCGAGCTGCCCGTTCCTCACGACCCGTATTCGTCCCGGCCGCTCGGTGACGAGAAGGCGGCCATCGGGCACGAAGGCAAGTGCCCACGGGGCGTCCAGCCCGCTGGCGATCACCTCTGCGCCCGGCCCGGCGGGCGACGGGGCCGCGGCCCCGAGCGTCAGCCCCAGCAGGGCGAGCAGAACCATGCGCAATCCAACCGGTCCGTCACGTCCCGGATTCATCGGCTTCTCATCCCCTCCCAGCCCACACATCAGGCCGCAGCGCGGCCCAGCAACAGCCCTGCACACACGACACCATTTGGCGAATCGCGCACCGCCGCTGCCGCGACCTGGCTTCCCCCTGGCTGCGCGTGCCGGCGTCCCGCCCCGGCTGCTCGCCCGGCCCTACTTTCGCACGGCAGCGAGAGGCAGCGCGGTTCGGGCCAGCATTCTCAAG
>CAZWXA010000169.1:0-8231 GCA_964637755.1 uncultured bacterium
CCTTCGCGACCATCGCCGGCTTCCGGGGCGAGGGCGCCCAGGTCAACGCGATCTGGATGGTCGTCGCCGGGGTCTCACCTACGCCGTCGCCTACCGGTTCTACAGCCGGTGGATCGCCCGGCGGGTCTTCGAGCTCGACGACACGCGCGCCACGCCGGCCGAGGCGATCGACAACCGGCGCGACTTCGTGCCGACGAACCGTTGGGTGCTGCTCGGCCATCACTTCGCGGCCATCGCCGGCGCCGGCCCCCTCGTCGGCCCGGTGCTCGCCGCGCAGTTCGGGTACCTCCCCGGGACCCTCTGGATCATCGTCGGCGTCGTCCTCGCCGGCGCCGTCCAGGACTTCGTCATCCTCTTCGCCTCGATGCGGCGCCGGGGCAAGTCGCTTGGCCAGATGGCCAAGGACGAGATCAGCCCCTTCGCGGGCTGGGTCGCCCTCTTCTCCCTGTTGCTGATCATGGCCCTCCTCCTGGCCGTCCTCGCGCTGGTGGTGGTGTCCGCGCTGGCCGAGAGCGCGTGGGGCATCACGACGATCATGCTCACCCTTCCCATCGCCGTGGTCATGGGCGTGTGGATGAAGGCGTGGCGGCCGGGCAAGGTGCTGGAGGCCTCGGCGTTCGGGTGCGCCATGCTGGTGGCCGCCGTCTTCGTTGGCCGCTGGGTCGCCGAGAGTCCGACCCTCGGACCGGCGATGACGCTGCACGGCAACACCCTGGTCTTCCTGATGATGGCCTACGGGTTCATCGCCTCCGTCCTGCCGGTCTGGGTGCTGCTGTGCCCCCGCGACTACCTCTCCACGTTCATGAAGGTCGGCGTCATCGCCTTGCTGGCCATCGCCACGATCCTGCTGGCACCGCACGTCAAGATGCCGGCCCTCAACGCCGTCTACGCCTGGCGCGGGCTCGGGCCGGTCGTTCCCGGGACGCTCTTCCCGTTCGTGTTCATCACGATCGCGTGCGGCGCGGTGTCGGGCTTCCACGCCCTGGTCTCCTCCGGCACCACGCCCAAGATGGGCAAGGCCCGCTACGCGTGGGTGACGGGGGCCCCGCTGACGTGGCTCGTGGTCACCACCTTCTCGGCGGCCGTCCAGCGCATCTTCGACGCGGATCCGCGGATCGGCTTCCTCGCCCTGGCCAGCGCCACCCAGGCCAAGATCGCGGCCGGCGTGGTCAAGCCGGAAGACCTGTCCCGGATGCAGACCATCGTCTTCAACAACCGGTTCGACGCGGCGATCGGACTCGTGCTGATCGTCGTGGTGGCCCTGATCGTGATCGAGTCGGTCCGGCAGTGGTATCTCCTGCTGACCGGCCGCAAGGAATCCTGGCTCGCGGAGGAGCCGCGCGTCCCGTCTCGCATGGCGGCCGCCGGCGCGATCGCGGGCGGGTCCAGGTAGGGGCAGGCGATGGAGAAGTGGCGGCGGCTCGGCTACTGGATCCGCGAGTTCTTCGGCGAGAACGATTACGCCCGCTACGTGGCCGAGTGGAACGCCCGGCCCATCGAGAGCGAAGCCGGCTCGTCCAGCGGCGCACCGGGCGGGAGTGAGCACCGCCTGCTGACCGAGCGCGAGTTCTTCAGCGAGCGTTGTCGAGTGAGGTACGGCAGCGGCGTCCAGCGCTGCTGCTAGCAACCGACGTTCGCACACGCGTCCCACGCCGACACGGGCGCCGCCCGCCGAGCGTGGGACGCGGAATCCCCTTGACAGGTTCGGGGCAGTCCGCGTACGGTCACAAGCTTGTAGTCTGGCGTACTTGGTGTCCTGGTCCTCACAGACCTGGCTTCTGTGGCGCCCGTCTGGCCCGCGCCAGACGGCAGTGTCGGGCCAGGGTGAGCGACGTCAACCGAAGGATTCACGGAGAGACTCGGCGAGGAGAACTCAGCATGGAAGGACGACGGTCGATGAAGGGATGGACGCTGGCGCTGGTTCTTGGGCTGGCGCTGGCCGCGGGCGGCCCGGCGCTGGCCGAGAACGTCAAGCTCGGGTTCTCGATGTCCCTGACCGGAGGGACCGACGACTACGGCAAGGCCGCGCTGAACGGCTTCAATCTCGCCGTGAAAGGGTACAACGACAAGGGTGGCTACAAGGGCCAGAAGGTCGAGGCGGTCATCTACGACGACGAGACCAAGCCGGCCAAGGGCGTCGAGAACGTCACCCGGCTGATCACACGGGACAAGGTCTTCGCCATCATCGGGCCGGTGAACTCCGGCGTGGCGCTCGCGATCATCGACATCGCCCAGAGGAACGAGATGGTGCTCATGGACACCATCGCCACCGCCGAGCAGATCATCCAGCGGTACCAGAACGCCCCGAAGAGCTACATCTTCCGGGTCTCCCTGAACGACGGCATCCAGACGTCCTTCATGATCGACCACATCAAGAAGAAGAAGTACGCGCGGGTCGGGCTCATGCACGACTCGACGGGCTGGGGCCAGAGCGGGCGTGACACGGCGGTCCGGCTCTTCAAGGAGGCCAGCATCACGCCGGTCGCGGGCCCCGAGGTGTTCGATCAGAACGACACGGACATGACGCCGCAGCTCACCAAGATGAAGGACGGCAAGGTCGATTTCCTCGTCTGCTACAGCCTGGCGCCGGCCGCGGTGCAGATCGCCAAGAGCATGCAGAAGATCGGGCTCCGGGTGCCCTGGACGTCGACGTGGGCCCTGATCGCGCCGAACTTCCTCAAGCTGGGCGGCAAGGAGCTGGTCGAGGGCATCATGGCGGTGACCTCCTACACGACGGATCACAGCGAGAACGCCAAGAAGTTCCACCAGCTCGTCGAGAAGGAGTACAAGGACCAGGGCGGCGACTGGCATCCGGTCGCGACCGCGCAGACCTACGACGGCACGCGCCTCGTGCTGCGGGCACTCGACCGGGTCGGTCCGGACCCGAAGAAGATCCGCGACGCGCTCGAGGAGGTCAGCGACTTCAGCGAGGCGGTCACGAAGATGAAGCCGCGGCCGTACACGAGGGACAATCACGAGTCGCTCGGGCGCGACAGCGGGTTCCTGGCCGTCTGGCGGAACGGCAAGCTCGTCCGCGCCGACTGAGCGGCCGATCGAACGCCTCGAGAGCTGCCGCCCGCACGGGGTCCGGATGCCGATCGGCGTGGACCGAGCGAAGCGCCCGCGGCCCGGCGGCGGCGGCTCCACGATCCAGCCCGGGGGGCCGGGCTGAACGGCCGGAGGTAGGGCGTCCGTGTTCATCAAGATCTGGCAGGCGCTGGTCAGCGGTCTCTCGATCGGCAGCATCTATGCGCTGATCGCCCAGGGGTACTACGTCACGTTCATCACGACGGGCGCCCTCAACTTCGGCCAGGGCGAGTTCCTCATGATCGGCGCGCTCTTCGGCGTGACGACGTACCTGACCCTCGGCCTGCCCTACGCGGTGGCCGTCGCCGGCTCGATCGTGCTGGTCGGGCTCATGGGAGCGGGCCTCGAGCGGGTCGCGATCCGCCCGGTGCTCCGGCATGCGCTCTCGCTCAGCTGGGTGCTGAGCACGGTGGCGGTCAGCATCATCCTGAAGAACGGTGCGGTGCAGCTCTGGGGGCCGGAGCAGATCAAGTTCCCGTCGCCCTTCGGCGACAAGGTGATCCGGGTCGGGCAGGCCGGCATCTTCCCGCAGGAGCTCTTCATCATCTTCTGCGCGATCGGCACCGTGCTGCTCGTGCAGTTCTTCCTGAAGCGCGCCGTGCTGGGCAAGGCGCTGGTCGCGGTCGCCCACAACCGGAACGCGGCGGCGGTCATGGGCATCAACGTCCAGCGGATGATCGTCCTCGCCTTCGTCATCTCGTCGGCGCTGGCCGGGCTCGGCGGCGTCCTCATCGCGCCGATCATGTTCGCCTGGGCCTACATGGGGACGGTGCCGGGGATCAAGGCGTTCGCCGCGGCCATCTTCGGCGGGCTCGAGAACCCGATCGGCATCCTGATCGGCGGCCTCGTGATCGGCGTCCTGGAGCAGTTCTTCGGGATCATCAACTCGAACCTGAAGGAAGGCATCACCTTCCTCTTCATCCTCCTGATCCTCGCCGTGCGGCCGACCGGCCTGATGGGGAAGAAGGAGATCGAGAAGGTCTAGCGTGCGCCTGCCGATCTTCGCCCACACCGGCCCTCGCGACTGGGTCCGGTTCCTGGTGGCCGCGGCCGCCGTCGCCGCGTTGCCGCTGGTGTTCCACGACCAGTTCTTCATCCTGGTGCTCCAGTCGCTCGCGTATCTCTTCATCGTCACGCTGGGCCTGGACATCCTCGTCGGCTGGACCGGCCAGATCTCGCTCGGCCATGCCGGGCTCTACGCGGTCGGGGCGTACACGACGGCGCTGCTCTCGACCCGGTTCGGCCTCTCGTTCTGGATCACGGCGCCGGTCGCTGTCGCCGTGACGGGGTTCTTCGGGGCGCTCCTGGCGCTCCCGTCGCTCCGCGCCAAGGGGCCCTACCTGGCCATGGTGACGGTCGCGTTCGGCTTCATGGCCGAGGTGACGTCGAACCGCTGGCAGGGGCTCACGAACGGCCCCATGGGGATCACGATGATCCCGAGCCCCGCGCTGCCCGGCGGAGCCGAGATGTCGCCCACCCAGTACTTCTGGCTGATCGCGGCGGCGGCGCTCGTGTGTCAGCTCCTCGCCAACAACCTCCTCACCTCGCGCGTGGGCCGGACGCTCCTGGCGCTCCGCGGCAGCGAGATCGCCGCCGAGACCGTGGGGATCAACGTCTACCGCTGGAAGGTGCTGGCGTTCGTGGTCAGCTCCGCGTACGCCGGCCTCGGCGGCGTGTTCTTCGCCCACCAGAACGGGTTCATCAACAGCGACACCTTCGTCTTCGGGCTCTCGGTCTCGATCCTCACCTCGGTCCTGATGGGCGGCAGCGGCACGCTCTACGGCCCCCTCGTCGGCAGCGTCATCCTCAACCTGATCCCCACGGTGTTCGCCAGCCTCCACGAGTACCACCTCTACATCTACGGCGGCATCATCCTCGCGACGATCGTGTTTCTCCCGGACGGGATCGTCGGGAGCCTGATCAAGCTGCCCGTGGTCCGGCGGTTCCGCAGACGCCCGGCGCGGATGGAGCCCGACCCGGACGTGCTCGACTTCGCGCGCGACCGCGACGGAGGCCGGGCCGTGATCACGGTCCGGAACCTCACGAAGGATTTCGGCGGCATCCGGGCGCTGAACCAGGTCAGCCTGAGCGTGCGCCCGCGGGTCGTGCACGGCCTGATCGGGCCGAACGGGTCGGGGAAGAGCACGTTCGTGAACGTGCTCACCGGGCTCTACCAGCCCACGCAGGGCGAGATCGAGCTGGGAGGCACGGCGCTCCGCCGGCTCAAGCCGCACCAGATGGCCGAGAGGGGAGTCACGCGGACCTTCCAGAGCATCCGGCTCTTCCCCGATCTGACCGTCCTCGAGAACGTGATGGCGGGGTTCCACCTCCACCTGCGCGCGGGTTTCTGGCGGCACCTCCTCCAGACGCCGGGCGCGGTCGAGGAGGAGGCGAGGTTCCGCCGGAAGGGGATGGCGCTTCTCGGGTTCGTCGGCATCGGGGACCGGTGGGACGAGGTCGCGCAGAATCTCCCGTACGGCCAGCAGCGGCTCCTGGAGATCGCGCGCGCGCTCGCGGTCCGCCCGACGCTCCTCCTCCTCGACGAGCCCGCGGCCGGCGTGAACCCGACCGAGATCCATCACCTGTCCAAGATCATCGGCGACATCCGCAATGCCGGCGTCACGCAGATCGTCATCGAGCACCACATGGAGCTGATCATGGGCATCTCCGACGTCGTGTCGGTCCTGGACTTCGGCGAGAAGATCGCCGAGGGCACGACGGTCGAGGTCCAGCAGGATCCCAAGGTCATCGAGGCGTACCTCGGCTCCGCGGTGGAGACGGCGCATGCTTAGCGTCCGGGGCTTGCGGGTCGATTACGGCCACATCCAGGCGGTCCGGGGCGTGGACCTCGAGGTCCGCGAGGGCGAGATCACCGCGATCATCGGCTCGAACGGTGCCGGCAAGACCTCGACGCTGATGGCCATCTCCCACCTGGCGCCCATCACGGGCGGCGAGATCCTCTTCCGGGGCCAGCCGATCACGCGGACGCCCCCCCACCGGATCACGGCGCTCGGGGTCACGCAGATCCTGGAGGGCCGCCAGCTCTTCGCCGACCAGAGCGTCGAGGACAACCTGCTCCTCGGTGCCTACACGAAGCTCCGCCGCGACCGGGCGCGCGTAAGGACGGTCATGGAGCGCGAGATGGACCGCTTCCCGATCCTGCGCCAGCGCCGCCGCCAGCTCGCGGGCACGCTCTCGGGCGGCGAGCAGCAGATGCTCGCGATCGCGCGCGGCCTGATGTCGGAGCCGAAGCTCCTGCTGATGGACGAGCCCTCCATGGGCCTGGCGCCCCTGATGGTGCAGGAGATCGCGCGCACGGTCCGGGCCCTGAAGGCCGAGGGGGTCACCGTCCTCCTGGTCGAGCAGATGGCCTCGGTCGCCCTCCAGCTCGCCGATCACGCCTACGTCCTCGAGAACGGCACCGTCACGCTCTCCGGCACGGGCCGCGAGCTGGCCGACAAGCCGGAGGTCAAGCGCGCCTACCTCGGCGGCTGACGGATTCCCGCGTCCGGCGCCCCCGGGAGGACCCGGGGGACCGCATCTCCGCGCGCTTGCCCGGGTTGGGCTTCTGGGGTAGGCTCGGGGCCACTTCCAGGGGGTGTCCCGGTGGGTCCGAAAGGGGTCCGATGAGGCTCAAGATCGAGGTCGTCGAGCAGCTCATGAGGGAGCGGCCGGCCGGCTCGACGCTCGAGGAGGCGCTCGAAGTCTACGAGGTCTTCGCGAGCGGAGCCCTGACGCGCGAGGTCTATATTCTCGACGATGTCAGCGGGAAGCGCATCGCGATCGCCCCGACGGCGCTTCGCGACAGGTACCGCAGGGGGTGAGCCATGATCAGCACCATCTCCCATCAGATGGGGACGGGCGGGCCGGAGATCGGCATGGCGCTCGCCAAGCGGCTCGGCCATCGCTACGTCGACCAGGACCTGATCGTGGACGCCTCGCGCCGGTACGGGCTCCTGGAGGAGAAGCTCTCGCACCTCGACGAGTCGAAGCCGTCCCTGTTCGAGCGCTTCGACGTCGAGACGCGGCGGTACATCACGGTCATCCAGACCGCGGTGCTGGAGTTCGCCGAGGCCGACAACATCGTCCTGATGGGGCGCGGCGGGCAATGGCTGCTCCGCGGCATCCCGCACGTGCTGCGGGTCCGGATCATCGCGCCCTTCGAGCAGCGCGTGCGCTACTGGATCCGGCGGACCGCGGAGCTGACCGGGGAGATCCCGAACCAGCGCGCCGCCTTCGACTTCATCCGGCGCGACGACAGTGATCGGGCTGGGCGCATGAAGTACCTCTACGAGGTCGACATCGCGGACCCGGAGCTGTACGATCTCGTGCTCAACACGGAGAAGCTCTCCCACGATGCCGCGGTCCAGGTGATCGAGGGGCTGGCGCGGCGGCCGGAGGTCCAGACGACGGACGGCGGCCGGGAGGTCGTGGCCTCTCGCGCCCTGGCGTCTCGCGTCCAGGTGGCGCTGGCCACCCATCCGGAGACGCGCAAGTACCGCATCACCGTCGAGGCGAAGGAAGGGGTGGTGACCCTCGAAGGCACGTCGGCCCTCGACCAGGCGGTGGAGGTGGCGCGGACGGTGCCGGGGGTTCGGCTCGTCAAGACGGAGCAGGTCGAGATCCCGCCGATCCCGCCGTTCGTCGCCTGACCCGGCTCGTCGAGCCTCCGCCGAGCCCGGCGGGCGGAGGTCTCTTCGCCTCGCCCAGTGTCGCCGGACGCGAAGCCGTCATCGAGCCAGCGGTCGCGTGCCCGTGTCCGGCGCCTCGGCGATCCTCACGGCGACGGTCTCCCGCGCCTGCTTGCGGATGATGGCGAGCGCCACGCGGCGACCGACCTCCGTGTCGGCCACGAGCCGCTGCAGGTGACGGTAGTCCGTGACCGGGGTCCCGTCGTAGCGCACGATCACGTCGCTCTGGGTCAGGCCAGCACCCGCCGCAGGGCTCCCCGGATACACGCGTCCGACGATCGCCCCCCGGGTGTCCGGGACGCCGAGGGAGCCGGCCAGCTCGTCCGTGAGCGGCTCCACGGCGACGCCGAGCCACCCCCGCGTGACCCTGCCCCGCTCGACGAGCTGCGCGACGACGCGCGTCCAGGACCATCCCGAATCATAGGAACCGGCGCCCTGGCTGTCAAGGAACCC
>CAZWXA010000170.1:0-4269 GCA_964637755.1 uncultured bacterium
GCTCGCCGCCTTGCATCTGGGCCTTTTTGAGCGGCCTGCGGGTTTTTCTGGAGCGAGCTAAGGGGATGGCGCGCACCATCGGGATCCTCCAGATCGACGCGTTCGCCGACCGGCCGTTCGGGGGGAATCCGGCCGGGGTCGTGCTCGAGGCGGACCACCTGTCCGACGCCGACCTGCGCGGCATCGCCGCCGAGATGAACGTCGCGGAGACGGCCTTTCTCAGCCAGCCCACCCAGGACGGCGCCGATTACCGGCTACGCTGGCTCACGCCAGCGGGCCACGAGATCGCCTTCTGCGGTCACGCCACGGTCGCCGCCACGCACGCGCTGGAAGAGGCCGGGCGCGTGCGCGGGGGTTCCATCGTCTTCGACACGCTCGGTGGTCCCCTTCCCGTCCGGGTCGAGAGGCGGGAGGGCGGTCTGACGATCTGGCTCGAGCCCCGCCTGCCCGTCTGCTCGCCGTACGCGAGCCCCCTCGGCGAACTGCTCGCCGCACTGGGCGTGACGGCGCTCGCCGACTGGGCGCGCCCGACGCTGACGACCGAGCGCGACCTGCTGCTCCCACTGGCCTCGCTCGCGACGCTCCGCGGGGTGTCTCCGGACATGAGCGCGCTCGCGAGAGCCGGGCGCGCCGCGAACCTCCGGGGGCTCTGTGTGGTCGCGCTCGAGTGCGTCGATCCGGGCTCCCTCACGCACGCTCGCTTCTTCGCGCCCCAGGTCGGGATCCCCGAGGACCCGGTGACCGGGTCCGTTCACTCGGCGATCCCGGTCTGGCTCCATGAGGCCGGCGTCCTGGGGACCGCCGGCGAGCTCGCGCAGTTCATCGCCGAGCAGGGCGATTCGCTCGGCCGGCCGGGGCGGCTCCGGGTCGAGCTGCACCTCGACGGTCGTGGGCGGCCGGAACGGGTACGCGTCGGCGGGCGGGCCGTGACCGTGCTGACCGGCACGCTCCGGCTCGACTGAGCTGAGCGGGCGCGGCGGGGGGTGTCGGGGAGGAGCGGCGCTCGTTCCCCCCGACGTTGACTGACACCATCGCGGGGGACTTGCCCCGTGCCGGGGCAACTCGAACCTGGCCTCGGCTCGAGCGGCCACGCAGATGGCCCTGTCAGCGAGCGGCTAGCCCGGACCATTGATGAACGGATCTCCCGCGAGGCGGACGGGTCCTGTCGCGGCGGGCCGCCCCATTCGGCTCGCCACCCCCGCCCGGTGTGGGGTCCCCCGGCTCGCCTCATGGGGCGCCCCGCCCGCCGCGCCACCCGTCCGGTCCCAGTTGCCGCCGTTCATCAATAATCCGGGCTAGTCGCGGGTGTCCAGGCGGAGCAGCGCGGCGGGGTCGACTCGTGCCGAACCGACGACCGCCACGAAGTGCAGGTGCGGGCCGGTGGCGCGACCGGTGGCGCCGACGAGGCCGATGGGCTGGCCCCGGGCGACGGGATCCTGCTCGGCCACCACGGTTCCGTCGAGGTGGAAGTACGCAGTGTGGACACCCAGGCCGTGGTCGATGACCACGAACCTCCCCGGAAAGAAGAAGTCCCCGATCAGGGCCACGCGACCGGCATTCGCCGCGAGGACGGGTGCGCCACGCTCCGCGGGATAGTCGAGGCCGCTGTGCGGCGAGCGGGGCTGGCCGTTGATGATGCGCCGCGCTCCGAAGCCCGTCCCGGCACCCGCGCCCTCGACCGGCAGCGCGAAGCGGCCCTGCCAGAGCCGCTCCGGCGTCACCGTCTGGTAGAGGGCGCGGAGACGCTCTGCCTCGGCCTCGGCACGCCGGGCCGTGTCCTCGTCGAGATCGACCATCCCGGGCGGCAGCGTGAGCCGCTCGGTGTCGAAGCGGCGGGGGTCGACGCTGACCTCGCCCCTCACCATGCGCGGCCTGCCCGCCCCGCCGGTGACGGAGACTCGCCAGTGAAGGCGCCCGGGCGGCGTCTCGACGTCGATCCCTGCCAGCGCGACCGCGCGACCCCGGCCCGGGAAGAACGCGAGCGGTTGCTCCGCGATCGAGCCCTCCACGGTCTCGCCGTCCCGCACCCCGCGCACCACCACCCGTGCGACGTCCCCGGGGCGCACACGGGTTGGCTGCCAGGAGACGCGCAGGCTCGCCACGGCGAGCGCCTCGGAGGGCTCGAGGCCGGCGACGCAGGCCGTCGCGATCAGAGCCAGCGCCATCCAACCCCGAGCCCCGACGCCGAGACAGCCGCCCTTCGAGCCGAGCAGCGAAGCCGCGGGGCGAGGCACGGGAGGATCGCGGTCTACGATTCTGGCCGCTGCTGCCGAAGAAACTGCTCGAACTCGGCGACGAGCTCCGCAGCGGGCGGCAGGGCGCCGCCATCCGGCTCTTCGGCTTCCTCGTCGACGTCGCCGGTCTCGAGCGTCTTCACGTAGGCGGCGATCTTCGCGTTCTGGGCGACGACCTCGCGAAGGTTCTCCTCGAACTGCCTCGTGCCCTCCACCAGCTCGGACAGGTCGACCTCGGCGGGCAGGAACGACAGGACGCGCTCGACCAGCGCCAGGGTCGCCTTCGGATTGTCGATGCCGGAGATGTAGTGCGGCACGTTCGCCCAGAGGCTCGCCGTCAGGATCCCGTGCTCGCGGCAGACCGAGTTCAACACACCGACGATCCCGGTCGGCCCCTCGTACCGCGTCGGGCGCAGCCCCAGCCGAGCCGCCAGCTCGGGATCCGACCCGCCGCCGACCAGCCGGACGGGCTTCGTGTGCGGGACCGCCGCCAGGAGCGCGCCGAGCGTCAGCACGAGCGTCACCTGACATCGGCTCGCCAGCTCGAGGACCGTCGCGCAGTACGTCTTCCACCGGAGGTGCGGCTCGGCGGAGATCCCGATGATGACATCGCGCGGCAACTGGGACGATTGCGTGAGCGAGAAGTCGGTGGTGGGCCAGATGATCTCGCGCTCGGTCCGGGAACCGCTCTTGAAGCGCACGTACGGCCGCGACTGGCCGAAGTGGTAGAACTCCTCGGGATCGATCTCGGCGAACTTCCGGGCGCCCCAGGCCGCGGCCAGGAAGCGCGCGGCCGTCGTGGCCGATTCCGCGGCGTCGTTCCACCCGCCGAAGGCCAGGATCATGACAGGCCGGCGGAACGTCTCCGGCACCTCGTAGACCGTCAGCGGACTCGCCATGGCTGCTCCCCGACCACGAGGGGATTCCTTGGAAGGAGACAGGCGCTCACCGGGGCCTCCATCACACGATTCGTCCCCGGCCCGAGTCTACCACCCGGTTGCCTCGTCCCCGCGTATTAGTTGGCATTGGAGCGGCTTTCGGCGCTAAGGTAGCGGGAAAAGGGGGAACTGAGATGCAGCGACGTCTTGTCCGTTTGCTCGTGCTCGGGACGGCCGCGTTCCTGACCACCGCCTGCGCGTCGGGCGAGGAGTGGGCGACCTGGCGGTCGCATCCCGCTCACTTCGCGTCCGGCGAGCACCTGAGCTTCTCCGTGCGCAACCGGGAGGGAACCGCGGCGCGGGTAACCCGCCACGATATCGCGATGGCCCGGACCGAGGGCTGGTGGGGCAAGCCCGTCACGGTGAGCACGGAGCAGATTCTTGAGAGATAGGCTGCGGGGCGGCGCCGCGGCCGCGCTCTGCGTGGTCCTGCTCGGCGCCGGCAGCGCCTCGGCGGCGCCGTCCGATGACGCGCTCCTGCCGATCGAGCAGTACACGTCCGAGAAGGGGCGGGCGCTGGCGCGGAAGTACGTCCAGGAGCTGCGTGTGCTCCATGACGGCATCTACCACTGCATTCCCTGGGTCGAGGTCGAGAAGCACAGCGTCGGCTTCCAGCGGCCGCGGCACCTGCAGACCGCCGATCAGCGGTACCTCTCGATCCGGATCTTCATCGAGCAGGACCCGTCGCCGGTCTTCGCGCGCCTGACGCCGGGGGACCGGGCCTCGGGGATGTACTCCAGGTACGCGATCCCGCTCCTGCAGCGGATGACCCGCAGCCAGGCGCTCGCGTCGGACGCCGCCGTTGACGGCTTCACGATCATCCTGGACTGGCTCAAGCAGTCGACCGCGCCTGCCGGCGCCCGGCCCATTCACGAGACCATCGCCATCTTCTTCGCGAAGACCGTGGCGCTCGACTACCTGTCGGCCAAGCTGGCGGCGAGAGACCTGGCAGATCGCGCCAAGATCCTGGGCTGGGACGGGGACACGCCGCTCGGCGAGCTCCGCGTCACGCTCTATCCCGACGACTTCGTCTCGACCTACAAGATCAAGAATTACCAGCTCGACCCCGGCGTGACCTGCCCCTGAGGGACCGCCGG
>CAZWXA010000170.1:4369-8220 GCA_964637755.1 uncultured bacterium
GTTCACCGGAGACGCGTGAGGGTATCGCGCAGCGTGGCCGCGATGCTGACGAGGGCTCGCGCGGCCGGGCTGTCGGGCTCGGCGGCGACGAACGCCGCGCCCCGGTCCGCGGCCTCGGCGAGGCGGGGATCGAAAGGAACGGCTCCGAGGAACGGAATGCGGAATTCCTCGGCGAGCGAAGCTCCACCCGGACCAGCGAAGAGCGGGCTCACGGCGCCGCAGTCCGGGCAGGAATACCCGGCCATGTTCTCGACGAGCCCGAGCACCCGCGCCCCGGTCTTCCTGGCGACGCTGATCGACTTCTTCACGATCAGGTGCGACACCTCCGAGGGAATCGTCACCACCACGATGCCGTCGAGCACGGGCACGAGTGAGGCGATGGTGACGAGCCGGTCGGTGCCGGGCGGCAGATCGAGGAGGAGCACGTCGAGAGCGCCCCACGCCGTGTCCGAGAGGAACTCCCTGAGCGCGTTCGCCTCCATCGTGCCCCGCCAGGTGTGCGACTCGGCCTGCGTCGTCGCCGTCCAGCTGAGCGGCGTCGCGTCATCGGGCAGCAGGAGATCCATCGACATCGCCCTGATGCCGAGCACGCTCGCCGGTGGCTCGACGCCGTGGGCGCCGATCACGAGGGGGCGGCCGCGGATCCCGAGCATCTTCGCGATGGCGGGGCCGTTCAGATCGGCGTCGAGCACGCCGACCGACCAGCCGGAGATGGCGAACGCCGCCGCGAGGTTCGCGGTCACCGAGGACTTGCCGACGCCGCCCTTGCCGGAGACGACCGCGACCACACGGCGCACGGCCTCGAGCCGCCGGTGGAGCCGGGCCTGCTGGGCCGCCACCTGGCCGGCGATGTCGGAGCCGGCGTCTCCGGAGATGTCTTTGTACCGCTTCATTCGGACGACCTTTCGGGCGCCCACGCGGCGCGCGCGAGCATGACCGCGGTCGCGAGCGCCACCAGCGCCATCGCGCAGGCGCCCGCCCGGCCGGCAGGCACGCCGCCGCCCAGGCTCGCCATCCGCGTCGAGCCCGCGCCCCGGAGCGCGATCGAGGTCACGACGACCGCCCGCACCGCGACCAGCACGGCGAGGAGCCGGGCGAAGTCCCGCCGGCTCAGGATCCAGCGTTCGAACCAGGGCCGGCGCCGCATCAGGACCCAGGGGACGCCGATGGTGATCACCGCGCCGATCGCGAACCAGAGGAGCAGGAACCCGCGCACCGGGAAGACACCGAGCTGCAGCGAGAGCGCCGTGACCAAATAGACCACGCCGTACCCGAAGTAGGCCCAAGCGGCCTGCCTGAACCGGAGGTCGACCGGGATTTCGCCGAGCATGTCTCCACGCCCTCTCAGCGTCCCGACGGGCGGAAGCGGCCACCCCACTTCGAACGAACGTCGGCCAGCATGTCCTGCGTCACCACGCTCTGCCCGTGACTCCGGGCATAGCCCTCGACGGCCTTGACGACCATGCCACGCGCGAAGGACGGGATGGCGGTGAGGCGCGCGCGGGCGGCATCCTCCCACATGATCTCGTACGAGACCTCGATCCCGAAGGTCTGCTCGGCCGGCAGGTCGATCACGCCTCCCCCGTGCCCCCCGGGCTCGTAGGCGCACGCCGGATCCTCGGCGAGGTAATCACCGTGGGTCGCGTACGCCCGGCACCGGCAGCCGCCGCAGATCTTCGAGAACTCGCAGGCCCCGCAGCGGCCGCCGAGCCTCGAATCGCGCAGGGCCGTGAGGACGGGCGCGCTCCGCCAGAGATCGGCAAACGACGTCTGGCGCAGGTTGCCCGCGGAGACCGGCATGTACGGGCACGGCGTCACGTCCGCCTCGGGCGTGATCCGGCAGTAGTACTTGCCGGCGGGGCAGGAACCGTGGGCATAGTTCCGGAGGAGCGGCGACGCGGGGTTCATCTCGTAGATGATGCGCCGGAAGTGGGGGGCGCACTTGGCCCGGATCAGCAGGTCTCCCGCTCGCCCGACCGGAGTCGACCAGGGATCCTCGAAGGCGGCGGCGGACGGGCCGCTGCGGGGCGTGGCCAGGCCGAGCATCCGCTGCACGAACGAGGGCGGACCGTCCCCGACCCCCTGGACCCGCGCGAGGTAGGTCAGGATGCGCTCGTACTGCGCCGGGCTGATGTCGGTGAGGCTCTGGCCGCGTCCCGTGCGAACGAGGAAGAAGAAGTTCAGGACCCGCGCGCCGAGCTCCCGGGCCAGGTCGATCATCGCGGGGATCTCGTCGAGGTTCCAGTCGGTGACGGACATGTGGAGCGAGAAGTCGAGGCCCTCGTCCCGCATGACCCGGGTCGCCCGGACCGCCCCGTCCCAGGCCCCCGGGAGGTGGCGGAACAGGTCGTGCCGCCGGCGATCGGTGGAGTCGAGGCTGATCGAGGCGCCGAGCAGTCCGGACGCCCGCATGCGCTTGGCCTCCCGCTCCCGCAGCAGCAGCCCGTTCGTGCCGAGGACGACGGTGAAGGGCTTGTCGGCCGCGTAGGCCGCGATCTCGAAGACGTCCTTCCGGAGCAGCGGCTCGCCGCCGGTGAGGATCAGGAAGACGTTCGGGTTGACCCGAGCGATCTCGTCGATGACCCGGCGGCACTCCTCGGTCGACAGCTCGCCGCGCGTGTCGGCCCCCGCGAACGCCGACATGTAGCAGTGGGCGCACTCGAGGTTGCAGCGCTGCGTCAGGTTCCACGAAACCGAGTACGCCCGGTACATCACGCCCGCCAGCCCGCGTCATTCATGAGCGAGCGCGGGTGGACACAGGCCTCGCCTCGACTCTGCCGGCTCGAACTGCCACGCAGATGGGTCGTTTTCATCGGCCCGGCTTGTTCTTGGAGACGTAGCCCGCAATGACCTCATTCATGGTCTCCCGTGCCTGGCCCACGCCCTCCTCGCACACCCTGAGGTCGATCGTGGACACGCCCCGCGCGCGCGCGGCGCGCTCGACCTCCTCGCGCGTCATGTCGCGCATGAACCCGGCGGGCACCCGGTTCAGCCGCTCGAGAGCGCCCGCCGTCCACTCGAACTCGCTCGCGGCCGTGGCTTCCGCGGCCCGGGGCGCCTCGGCCGGGGTGAACTTCGTCCTCGCGAGGAGCGTGTCCCACCCCGCGCCGAGCTTGTCCCGCCCCACGGTCTCCTCGATCATGGGCAGCGCCAGGTCGCACGTGATGACGGGGATCTTCCGGGAGCGGGCGTACTTCTCGACGCGGGCCTTCGCCCGGCGACGAAGGTACGCGTCCGTGACCTGATGGAGCGCGTCGCGGGCGTCGGCCGACCACTTCGTCACCACGCCGGGCATCGACTCCTCCTCGGCGATCCCGCCCTCCTGGGCCGCGATGGCCTCCACCACCTCCCGGCTCACCGTCTGGAACCGGTCCGCGCCGGCGCTACAGACAGGGCAGGCCACCACCGGGTTCGGCCCCTTGACCGTGTAGCCGCAGACCGAGCAGATCGCGGTCACCGCCTGGTTCTCGGCGCGGAGCTTGGCCACCGCGAGATCCTCGGCCATGACTTGCATCTTCTCGGCCAGCCGCGTCGGCATGAAGATCGCCATCGCCTCGGCGATGACCTTCGAGGTCACGACGGTGTGCCCCTGCTCGATCGCATACCGCAGCAGCGCCGTGCGCGCGATCTGCTTCATCTGGGGCGGCACCCGCTCCATCCGCGCCTCGGCCTCCTCGGTCCACGAGATGATCTCCTCGGCCCGGACGTCGAGCGGCGGATAGAACCTCCCGCCCGTGACGAGGACGTTGCACGGCGCCAGGCGAATCAGGTTCTCGGTGTTCGAGCCATCGTCGAAAAAACCATCGTCCGAGTGCACGCCGATGCGCCCGAGGATCAGGAGCCAGGGCTGC
>CAZWXA010000171.1:0-550 GCA_964637755.1 uncultured bacterium
ATGCTGCCAGTTCTCGCGACACGGGGTCGCGGCCCGCGGCGGCCGCGCGCCGATGGTCGAAATCACGACCGCCGCGGCGGTGGCCGCACGTGCCGCCGGCCGTGCGAGGGCCGGACGCTCGTGGGAACCATCGACTGTCGCCCGCGTTCTCGCCTGCCCGCGGAAAGTATCCCACTCGCTCCTCCGGGAGACTTCGCTCCGGATCCTCCGCGGGATTTTTTTTCGCGCGTGGGGCTCAACATGTGGAGACAGACGGTCTCCTGCGCGATCTGGTCAGGGCAGGTGCGGCGCTCGTGGGCGTTGCGTCCTGGGGCGGCGTCCTGCTCTTCCTGGGGGGATGAGCCTCCGACCTATCCCCCGACCGTGCGAGCGCGTTGTCTCGGACGAGCAGCCCCACCGCGTCCCGGCCGGACACGCGGATCGCCGGCCGGACCCGCGTGATACAATCCGCCGGTGAACGGCCGGCGCAATTCGCAATCGCGAGCACCGAGATGACCTCTCGAGTCTCGACGGGTGTCCCGCGCCTCGACGAGATGCTCGGGGGCGGCCT
>CAZWXA010000171.1:560-8167 GCA_964637755.1 uncultured bacterium
GCGGGCCGAGTTACCGACACCACTACGAGTTCCCGGCAGCTTCAATTTGCGCTCAGGATTAGTTTTTAGGACTGGACGGGTGTGGCAAAGCGAACAAGATGAATTACGACTGTTCGATTTCTGTCGTGCCCTCGACGAGATGCTCGGGGGCGGCCTCCTGCCGGGTACCCTCGCCGTCGTCTACGGCGCAACCGGGATCGGCAAGACCCATCTCGGCGTGACCTTCGCGGACCACGGGCGCGCGGCTGACGGCGCCCGCGGGCTCGTCTTCGACATGAACGGCCGGGGCGATTCCCAGCGGCACGACGAGTACGCGGCCCGGCTGTTCGAGTGGACGCTCACGCCCTGGACCCACACCGTCACGCCCATGGCCGACCCCTATCCGCCGCCCGGAGCCATGGACTCGCACTACTCCAACGCCTTTCCGTGGGTCGGCCGGACGCGCGATTTCCAGGTGGAAGCGCCCGATGGCCTCGAGCTCGACTGGAACTGGAAGGCGACCTACAACCACGCGCTCTACACCGTCCGGCCGTTCTTCTACTTTCACTTTGCCGCAGGGTCCCGCCGCGTCGCCGTCGACGGCGTCGAGCCGATGGAGTCGCCGGCCGACTCGATCCAGTTCTTCCTCTTCGACGAGCTGTACCGGAAGGTGCTCCACCGTGACGCGGAGACGCTCGGCATGGAGATCTGCCTGCCCGTCTGGAAGCACCGCGAGTTCATCGACTCGCACCGCTACGACCACCGGCGGATCTCGACCCTCCTGCTCGTGACGACGGAGGAGACCCGGATCGAGGACCTGATCGCCCGCAAGGTTTCGGCGGGCGACCTCGGCGCCACGGCGAACACGATCCTCGTGATGGGCAGCGAGCGCGTCGGCAACCGCCTCGCCCGTATGCTGGCCGTCGTCAAGCACCGCGGGAGCGCCATGTCGGACGAGATCGTCGAGTACCGGATCGGCCCGAGCGGGATCGAGTTCCCGTAGGGGCAGGGCGGCAGTGCCCGCCGATCCCCCCGGTGGCGGTGTGCCACGACCGCCCTCTCGGTCTGGCCGCAGAGGCGTCCAGGTGCCCGGCGCGACGCCGGCGACGCGGCTCGAGGCCGAGAAGCTCGTCCGGTTGCGCGACTGGAACTTTCGCCGGCTGCCCGGCCGGCGGGTCCGTTCGGCGCGAACCGCGCTCGCGTTCGTCAATTCCGTCGGCCTCTGCTCGACGTTCTACCGCTTTCCCGAGAGCGTCGCGTGCCTGTGGGAGGCCGTCGTGGGCCGCGCCGACCCCCGCTGGCCGCGTCACTCGCACCACGACGCCGGCGTCGGGCTCACCTGGGAGCTGAAGGACACGTTGCCCGCGCGCCGCCGGGTCTATTACGGCAAGCTTCTGCGTGGCCGCCCGGTGCTGGTCGCCCTCGACGCATTTCCCGCCTTCTACGCCCTCGTCCGCGGCCGGCAGCGGTCCGCCGACTATCTGGCGGAGTACCGCGCGGGCCGGCTGTCCCACGGCGCCCGGCGCGTGATGGACGCCCTGACCGCGGAGCACCCGCAGTACACGCGCGAGCTGCGCGCCGGCGCCTTCATGCTGGTGCCCGGCGCCACGCGCGAGTTCGAGCGCGTCATGGCGGAGCTGCAGCAGGGCCTCTGGGTCGTGAAGACCGAGGAGCGCTACGAGCCGACGTTCTCCTACCGCTGGGACCTGCTCGACGCGTGGCTCCCCGAGGCGGTCGCCGAGGCGCGGACGCTGTCGCGCCGGGACGCGGTCGATCGCCTGCTCGCGCGGCATCTCGCCGGGGCCGTGTACGCGAGGGAGCCGGCGCTCGCCCGGCTCTTCGGCCTCCCGCGGAGCGAGGTGACGGAGTCGCTGGGGCGCCTCGCGAGCTCCGGTCGCGTTCGCGTCGGGTGCGAGGTCCCGGGCTGGCCCGGCCGCTGGGTGATCGCCTCGGAATAGCGTGGAGACGATGCGATCGATCCGGCTCGCGCGGGTGCCAGCGCTGCAGCGCCAGATCCTGCGAGCGGTAGGGGAGTGCATCGAGAGCGACGCCACCTACCGCGAGGTCACCTACCTGGTTGGCGGCGCCGTGCGCGACCTCCTTCTGCGCCGTCCCCTCGACGACATCGACCTGACCGTTCCGTCGGGGGCGCGCGCCCTCGCCCACCGGATCGCCGAGCGCACGGGCGGCGCCTATGTCGACCTCGACGTGGAGCGTGGCGCCGGACGCGCGGTGGTGCGCGCTGGCGGGGCCACCGTGCCGGTGGACGTGACCGACTTTCGCGCCCCGAGCCTCGCCGAAGACCTCCGCGGCCGTGACTTCACGGTCGACGCGCTGGCGGTCTCGCTAAGAGAGCTTCTCCGCGGCGAGCGAGCGGGCGTCGTCGACGCATCCAGCGGGCTCGCCGATCTCGAAGCACGCCGGCTGCGCCTGGCGAGCCAGGCCGCGATCGCGAACGACCCGGCGCGCGCGCTCAGGGGAATCCGGCTCGAGGGCCAGCTCCGGTTCCGGCTGGACTCGGCGGCGGCGGCGGCGATCCGCCGGGACAGCGCCGGCCTCGACCGGGTCGCCGCCGAGCGCATCGGGCAGGAGATGGTGGAGATCCTCAAGCTGCCCGACGCTGCCTCGGTGCTCCGGCGCGGCGCGCGGCTCGGCGTGCTGGCGGCGGTCATGCCGGAGATCAGGGCGATGCGAGGCGTGACGCAGCCGGCGCCCCACCGCTTCGATGTCCTCGAGCACTCGCTCCGGGCCGCCGCCGGCGCCGACCGGCTCGTGGCCGGGATCGCCAGGCTCTCGCCGTTCGGCGAACTCCTCGCGACCCACCTCGCCGAGCCGCTGGGAGGCGGCGTGACCCGCCGGGAGACGCTCAAGCTCGCGGCCCTCCTCCACGATGTCGCCAAGCCGGAGACGCGCGCCATCATCGGCGGCCGCATCCGCTTCTTCGGCCACGACCTCACCGGCGCCGGGCGGGCCCGCGCGATCGGCGAGCGCCTGCGCCTGCCCGCGAACGCCGTCCGCCTCGTCGAGACCCTCGTGCGCCACCACTTGCGTGTCATGCACCTCGAGCAGGCCGGCGAGGTGACCCGGCGGGCGCGCTATCGCTTCTTTCGCGATCTCGGCGACGACGCGCGCGACCTCCTGCTCCTCGACCTCGCCGACGCGTCGGCCCTGAGCGGCGTCTCCCCCTTCGCCGTCTGGCGGCGCTCCGCGCTCGCGCGCGAGCTGATGGCCGGGTGGCACGAGGAGCGCGCGGTGCTGACCGCTCCTCCGCTCCTTCGCGGCGACGACGTGATGGCCGCGTTCGGCCTCCCGCCGGGACCGGAAGTGGGGCGCCTGCTCCGGCTCGCGCGGGAGGCGCAGGACCTCGGTCTCGTGAGGACGCGCGAGGAGGCGCTCGCGTCCTTGGGGGACGCTGGCGGCCGTGACGGCGGGCGCGGCGGCGACCCCGGACACCCTGCGCCCGATGTGCACGCTGGGCCTGCCAAGCACGACCGCTCCCGCCGCTCCCGCGGCGAGGCGCACCCGGCGGATGGTGAGTCGGTGGTATGATCGGGGGCGGACGGACGCGGCCGTAATTCAGTGGCAGAATGCCAGCTTCCCAAGCTGGACGTCGCCGGTTCGAATCCGGTCGGCCGCTCCAAACTTCCAGGGGGTTACGGGGGCACCACCACCCCGTAGCTCCCTTCGCTTTTCTGACATTTCGGTCCCGGGTTCTGACAGTCCGCTGACCGGCCGCGAGGTGCCCGGGCGCAGGTCTTCGTCACCTTCGCCAGCGCCGAGCCGTCCTTCCGAGTGGTGACGGCGCTCGTTGATCCCGGCGGCGCCGGGCCATGGTAGTCTCTCGGCATGGACCACTCAGGCCTCGACGCGTACAAGATAGTGCTGTACCGCCAGGATGATGACTCGTGGGTGGCCGAGGTACCGGCCATCTCTGGCTGTTACGCCCTGATGGCCACGCGGGAAGAGGCCCTGGCGGAATTGCGCCGCGTCTTCGACATGATCGCCGAGGAGTATCAGGAGCGTGGCGCCCCGCTGCCCGAGGATACGACCGAAATCGTGAGTGCCTAGGCTCCGCGTCGTAGTAGGAGGTCGCTCTCTCCGGTGGCGCAAACGGGTTCCGGGAGTAGGTAGACGAAGGCTGCGAGCCGCCGCCCCCAGCGCTCGATCGTGGGGCCGCGGTCGGTGGTGCCCCGGAGTCGCCGGCCCCGAACGTGTCGATCGATCTGTTCACGCGATCGAGCGCTCCGAGCACCTCGCCGTGGGTCCGGTTGGCGCCCGAGAGGGCAAGCCCGGAGATCTCCTTCGCGAACGGATTGCTCCCGAGGGCGATGCCCCGACCCAGGTCGAGCGTGCTGGTCACCGCATCGTGGACGTCGTCTGCCTTGCGGGGTCCGATGGGCGCCGCAAGATGGACCGTGGCGTCGACGAGGCCCTTGTCGAGGGTCCGGCCGGCCACGAGCGCGGTGGTCTCGAACGGATTCGCGGGGAAATCCGGAGAAGACGCGGATCCAGCCGGCGGCCGAGCCCGCCGAGTTCCTTGGGTACGTGCTCGTCGGGCCGGGCGTGCGCCGGCTGCCCGACGACAGCGTCCGGCGCTTCCGGAACCGGCTGCGGGGCCTGCGCGATCGCTGGCGCGCGGGCACGGTGTCGGACCATGAGGTAGACCGCCGAGTGCGCGCGTGGATCGCGCACGCCCGGCATGCGAACACGGCGCGACTGCGCCACGCGATCTTCCGCGGCGGGTGGTTCGACCCCGTGGAGGCTTGACCGGCGTCTTCGGTTGCGCGTCGTCCGCGGCGGGAGCTGGAACAACAAACCGCGGAACGTGCGCTCGGCCAAACGGAACAGGAACGAGCCCGCGAAACGGAACAACAACCTGGGGTTCCGCCTCGCCAGCACGCTTCGATGCCAGAGCCCGGCCGTCCACGGACGACCGGGGCGTGCCCGAAGCGTCCAACGCCGGTCATGGTGAACGCCACACCCGGCGGCCGTCCTGGCCCTCGCGAGAGGGCGACGGCCGCCGGCCCTGTCGGCTGGGGCCGCGTGCGGCGCTCTGGGTCGAGCCCCACGCGCGGTGACGTACAAGCCCTGCTGCAGGTGCGCGTCCTCAGCGGCGGATGCGGGGGCTTGACCTCGTCCTCGGTGAGCCTCGCCGACACCACCCTACCGCAGCCCCTGGTCCTTCATCACCTTCGCGAGCGCCGAGCCGTCCTTCCGCGTGAGGTTCGGGATGAACTTCGCGTAGAGGCGGATCACCATCTCGTCGGAGGTGTGGCCGCGAGTGAGACACCGGAAATCCGTGACGGGGGGGCGGTGGGCGCCGTGGCCAACGGCGGCTCGGGGATCGGCCCGGCCCGTAGGGCGGCTTCGCGAAACTCCGGCAGAGCCAGCTGTCACTGACACGGAACACCTGCTGACTGAGCTGGCCGGGCTATCATCGACCTGATACCCGGGGGGCGACCCCGGGAACGAGGTCCTCACGTGGGCGACCATAGCGGCATCGAGTGGACGGACGCGACCTGGAACCCGGTCACGGGCTGCACGAAGGTCAGCCCGGGGTGCAAGCACTGCTACGCCGAGCGGCTGGCCCACCGGCTCCAGGCGATGGGCAACCCGCGCTACGTGAATGACTTCGCGGTCACGCTGCACCCTGATCAGCTCACGCTGCCTCTGCGCTGGCGCCAACCGCGGCGGATCTTCGTGAACAGCATGAGCGACCTCTTCCACGAGGAGGTGCCAGAGGACTACATCCGCCGAGCGTTCGACGTGATGGTGCGTGCGAGCTGGCACGTCTTCCAGGTGCTCACGAAGCGGAGCGAACGCCTCGCTGCCCTGGCTCCGCGACTGCCGTGGGCGTCCAACATCTGGCAGGGCGTCTCCGTGGAGAACGCAGAGTACACCTGGCGTGTTGAGCACCTGACGACCGTGCCGGCTGCTGTCCGCTTCCTCTCCGTGGAGCCTTTGTTGGGGCCGATTCCGGGACTCCAGCTCGATGGCATCCACTGGGTCATCGTGGGAGGCGAGAGCGGAGGAGGCCGCCGCGCGATGGCTGCCGAGTGGGCCAGCGAGATCCGCGACCAGTGCCTGGCCGCCGGGGTGCCATTCTTCTTCAAGCAGTGGGGCGGGCGCACGCCGAAGGCGGGTGGGCGCGAGCTGGATGGCCGGACGTGGGACGAGATGCCGGCGTCCGCGCTGGAGACCGTTGTGGGGTGATCCGTCGCGCGAAGGACGGTCTGCCGGCTCGGGTCAGCGGCCGCTGGACGCAGGACAAGCTTGCCTACGTCGAGAAGTACGCGACCGCCTTCATGAAGGCGATGGCTCCGAAGCGGGCCGCGGGGCTATGGTCCGAGCTGGTGTACCTGGACGTCTTGGCCGGCCCGGGTTGCGGCATCGACCGCGAGACCGGTCAGGAGTTCGACGGCTCTCCGCTTCGGGCCCTGCGCGTACGCCCGCCCTTTGACCGCTGTTTCTTCAGCGACCTGAACTCGAAACTCGTCGAGGCGCTCGGCCGCCGCGTTCCCCCCGACGACCGCGCCCGCGTGGACCTTCGCACCGGCGACTGCCACAGCGTGGCGGCGGACATCGTCGCCGGCCTATCACGGCGGGCGCTCGGTCTCGCCTTCGTCGATCCGGAGGGCTTCGAGGTCACGTTCCGGCTCTTCCAGACGCTGGCCACGCGGCGGATCGACCTGCTCTACCTCTTCCCGGGCGGTATCGGCGTGAAACGGAACTACCGCATGTTCGCGAAACAGACCGGCACGCCACTCGACGAGTTGATCCCGGGGTGGCGGACGCTGAAGCAAGCTCGGCTCGCAGCGGGCGAGCGGCTCTCGGCCGAAGAGATGGTCATCCGCGACCAGCCGTTCGTCCAGGCGTTCACGGCGCAGATGAGCACCCTCGGCTTCCTGTACTCGGGCCAGGGCGAACCGTACTTCACCAACGAGAAGAACGTGCCCATGTACCACCTGCTCTTCTTCTCGAAGGATCCGGCCGGTCTTACGATCTGGCACGGCATCACGCGCATCGAGCCTGGAGGTCAACGGCGCCTGCTGTAGGAAGACCCCTTCTGCCAGAACCGGTTAGTAGCGCTACACTGTCGGGCAATGCAGACACGTTCCACGTGATCTCGCCCGGATTAGCGGGAAGGGGACGCCGTATCGTGAAGGAGCCAGCGTGAGCCGGCTCGAAGACCTGCAGCCCAACGCGGCCGTGCGGGGCATCCTCCCGGGTGGCCTCGTCACGGTCGTGAACGTGCAGTGGTTCGGGTCCGAGGCCCTGGAGCTCACGTACAAGGACGCCGCCGGCAAGGTCGCCAACCAGCTCCTCTACCGCCACGACGAGCCGCGTCTCGAGGTCGTCGAGCAGGGCCGGCCCTGGAGCTTCGACGGCGATGGCTCCCTCTTCCGCCTTGTTTCCGAGGCCCATTGTATCCGCTTGGCGCACCTGTTCGACCCCGTGCTGGCCGTCCACACCTCGCTCGTCGAGCCGCTGCCGCACCAGATCACGGCGGTCTACGAGGCGATGCTGCCCCGCCAGCCGCTGCGCTTCCTGCTCGCCGACGACTGGTGGTCGCCGCCCAGGTACGGTTCTGGACTGCGCGATCGGGGTCCACTTGGGCTACCATCACG
>CAZWXA010000172.1:0-8152 GCA_964637755.1 uncultured bacterium
CGATCGAGGGAGCGGTCCGAGGCCATGAGCGTGGAGATCCGGCGCAAGCTGTACGAGGGCAAGGCGAAGATCGTGTACGCCACCGACGAGCCGGACGTCATCGTGCAGTTCTTCAAGGACGACGCCACGGCCTTCAACGCGCTCAAGCGCGGAACGATCGTCGGCAAGGGGGTCGTCAACAACCGCGTGTCCGCCCGGATGTTCGACCTGCTGGAGCGCCACGGTGTGCGAACACACTACCTCGCGACGCTCTCCGATCGCGAGATGCTCTGCCGGCGCCTCGAGATCATCAGGATCGAGGTGGTCGTCCGCAACGTGGTCGCCGGAAGCCTCGCCAAGCGGACGGGCCTCGATGAAGGCGCGGTGATCCGGCGCCCGGTTGTCGAGCTATACTACAAGTCGGACTCCCTCGGCGATCCCATGATCAACGACGACCACGTGCGGGTACTGGAGCTGGCGACACCGCGGGAGGTCGCCTGGCTCAGGCGGAACGCGCTCCGGATCAACTCGCTGCTCAAGGCGCACATGGCCCGCCGCGATCTGGTGCTGGTGGACTTCAAGCTCGAGTTCGGGCGGTCCAGGCGGGGGCTCATGCTCGGGGACGAGATCTCTCCGGACACCTGCAGGCTCTGGGATGTCCACACGAAGGAGCGGCTCGACAAGGATCGCTTCCGGCGTGACATGGGCGGCGTCGAGGAGGCCTACCAGGAGGTGTACCGCCGTCTGGTGGGGGAACCCGCGGCGCCCGTGGGGACGGTCAGACGCGAGGGAGGGGCGGGGCGCGGGCGAGGCGAAGCCCGGGTGCCCGCGCCGTAATATCCCGACCATGCTCGTCGGGGCGCGCGTGCTGATCCGGCTCAGGCCCGGCATCCTGGACGTCCAGGGGAACGCCGTCAAGCGGGCGCTCGAGGGCATGGGGTATGTCGACGTGCGTGACCTGCGCGTCGGCAAGGTGATCGAGATCAACGTCGAGGCACCCGACCCGGCCGGGGCCACGGCCCGGGTGGAGGAGATGTGCAAGAAACTCCTCGCCAACCCCGTCATCGAGGACTTCACCGTCGAGTGTCCCTTGCCATGATCCGGACCGGAGCTTAGGATATGGGCGGTGTCCGGATCAGGTGGCCTGTCTGTCCCATGAATCCGCAGGCTGAGAGGAGACAATCCCGCTCATGAGATTCGGAGTGGTCGTCTTTCCTGGTACCTGGAGCGATTGCGACTTCCACTACGTCCTCGGCGAGGTCCTCCAGCAGCCTGTCAAGTACGTGTGGCACCGGGACCGTAATCTGGCCGAGTTCGACTGCATCGTCCTCCCTGGTGGCTTCTCGTACGGCGATTACCTCCGGGCCGGGGCGATCGCCGGCCGCTCGCCCGTGGTCGAGGCCCTGCCCGAGTTCGTTTCCCGCGGAGGATTCGTGCTCGGCTCCTGCAACGGGTTCCAGATCCTGTGCGAGGCCTCACTGCTGCCGGGCGCCCTCATGCGCAACGAGTGTCTCCAGTACCGCTGCCAGTCGACCTACCTGGTCGTCGAGAACGCCGACACGCCGTTCACCCGGGGCATGCGGCCCGGACAGATCCTGAGGATGCCGATCTCCCACGGCGAAGGGAAGTATCACGCCGACGCCGACGTGCTCTCGCTGCTCGTGAAGCAGAACCGGATCCTCCTCCGCTACTGCACCGAAGACGGACGAGTCACCAGGGCCGCCAACCCGAACGGGTCCATCGAGAACATCGCGGGGATCGTGAACGCCGAGGGTACGGTCTTCGGGCTGATGCCGCACCCCGAGCGAGCCGCCGAGACCACGATGGGGGGAACGGATGGCCTGATGATCTTCCATTCCCTGCTCGGCAGTCTCGTCGAGGATGGCAGCTTCCTGAAGCGTTGAGCGCGATTCCCGAGCGACCGGCGGCGGAGCAGGGCAACGCGGGCTGAGCCCAAGGTCACGCTCGAGCTGGCACTGGCCCACGGTCTGACGGCCGGGGAGTATGACGGGATCATTCAGCGACTCGGCCGCGAACCCACCTACGCCGAGCTCGGGTTGTTCTCGGCGCTCTGGTCCGAGCACTGCGCCTACAAGCACTCGCGCGCCTTCCTGAGGCGGCTGCCCACGAGCGGCCCGCGAGTGCTGCAGGGGCCGGGCGAGAATGCGGGCGCCGTCGACATCGGCGACGGCTGGGCCCTCGTCTTCAAGATCGAGAGTCACAATCATCCCTCCTTCATCGAGCCGTTCCAGGGTGCCGCCACCGGCGTGGGCGGCATCCTTCGCGACATCTTCACGATGGGCGCCCGACCGATCGCGATCCTCGATTCGCTGCGTTTCGGTGAGCCGGACGAGCCCAGGACCAGGCGCCTGATCACCAGCGTCGTCTCGGGGATCAGCTGGTACGGGAACTGCTTCGGCTGCCCCACCGTCGGCGGCGAGGTCGCGTTCGACCCGTCGTACGCCCGGAACCCGCTCGTGAACGTGATGTGCGTCGGACTCGTCCGGCGCGATGGGATCTTCCGCGCCCGCGCGGAGGGGGTCGGCAACCCCGTGTTCTACGTCGGCAGCAAGACGGGTCGGGACGGGATCCACGGCGCGACCATGGCATCGGCGGTCTTCGACGAGGGTGCCGAAGAGCGGCGCCCCACCGTCCAGGTCGGCGACCCGTTCACCGAGAAGCTGTTGCTCGAGGCCTGCCTCGAGGCCATGCGGACGGGCGCCATCGTGGGCATCCAGGACATGGGGGCGGCGGGCCTCGCCTGCTGCACCTCCGAGATGCCGGCCCGGAGTGGGACGGGCATGGACGTGGAGCTGTCGCGTGTGCCCCAGCGCGAGCCGGAGATGACGCCCTACGAGATCCTCCTGTCGGAGTCCCAGGAACGGATGCTCCTCGTCGCCGAGCGGGGACGGGAGGAGGAGGTCCGGCGGGTCTTCGCCAAGTGGGAGCTGGACGCGGTCGCGATCGGTCACGTCACGGCCGAGCGCGAACTGGTCGCGCGCATGCATGGAGAGATCGTGGCCCGCGTCCCGATCGATGCGCTCGCCGACGCGCCCCTCTACGAGCGCCCGCTCGAGCCGCCCTCGAACCTCCGGGTGCTCTCGGGCTTCGATCCCCTCTCTCTCCCCGAGCCCCCGAGCTACGAGACCATGCTGCTCACCGTGCTCGGCTCGCCGACGATCGCCTCCAAGGAATGGGTGTTCCGCCAGTACGATCAGCAGGTGGGGATCAACACGCTCGTCCTGCCGGGTTCCGACGCCGCGGTCCTCCGGATCAAGGGGACGCGCCGGGCCGTCGCGGTGAAGACGGATGGCAACGGCCGCCAGGTCTACCTGGACCCCCGCCGGGGCGGCGCCATGGCTCTCTGCGAAGCCGCGCGCAACGTGACCTGCGCGGGGGCCCGACCGCTGGCGGCGACCGACTGCCTGAACTTCGGTTCCCCGGAGCGAGCGGACGTCCTCTGGCAGTTCGCGGAGACGGTGGAGGGCATCGCGAGCGCCTGCCGCGCGCTCGACATACCGGTGGTGGGCGGAAACGTCTCCTTCTACAATGAGACCTCGGGAGAGGCGATCCTTCCGACACCGGTGGTCGGTGTGGCCGGGCTTCTCGAGGACGCCGAATGCCGGACGACCCAGTGGTTCAAGGCGCCCGGAGATAGAATCGCGCTCCTCGGACCCCGGTCGGTCAGCCTGGGAGGCAGCGAGTACCTCTGGCTCGTGCACCGACGCCTGGCCGGGGCCCTGGCGCCGCTCGATCTGGAAATCGAGCGCCGCGTCCAGGCTGCGTGCCGGGCGGCGATCGAAGCGGGGCTCGTTGCGAGCGCCCACGACTGCGCCGAGGGGGGGATCGCCGTGGCTATCTCCGAGGCCTGCGTCACCGGGCCGACGCCGATCGGGGCCGAGGTCAGCCTGCCGCTCGAGGGGAGGGGAGACCTGACGCTCTTCGGTGAGGGCCCGTCGCGCATCGTGGTGACGGTGGCTGCCCGGGACGAACGGCGCTTCGAGGCGCTGATGGCGGAATCGGCGATCCCCTGGATGTGGATCGGTGTCGCGGGGGGTGAGCGCGTCTCCCTCCGCGTCGGAGATGAGCCGGTGGTCAATCTCTCACTCGCCCAGCTCGGCCACGCCTGGAGAACGGGATTTGAGCGCTCGGTGGGCTGATCCTCCGGCCGGCGCGCAGGGCCCCTTCTCGACGGCTGCAGAGCCGGCGGACGACAGGTTCCACGATCAGTGCGGTCTCTTCGGGATCTGGAATCATCCCGAGGCGGCGAACGTGGCCTACCTCGGGCTCTACGCGCTCCAGCACCGGGGCCAGGAATCGGCCGGCATCGCCGCGACGGACGGAACGGCCTTCCACGTCGAGAAGGCCATGGGGTGGGTGGCCGACGTCTTCAGCCCGGAGCGCCTGCGGCGCCTGCCCGGGCATCGCGCCATCGGCCACGTCCGCTATTCGACCGCGGGCAGCTCGAACCTCAAGAACGCCCAGCCGATCACCGCGAGCACGGCGCGCGGTCCGATCGCGATCGCGCACAACGGCAACCTGACCAATGCCGAGGCGCTCCGCCGGGACATGGAGCGCGACGGGGCCATCTTCCAGTCCACGTCCGACACCGAGGTGATCCTGCACCTCCTCGCCCGCGCTCCGGCCGGCCCGCTCGAGGAGCAGCTCGCGTACGCGCTGGGACGGGTCACGGGCGCCTACTCTCTCCTCCTGCAGACTCCCGACGCTCTCTACGCCGTCCGCGACCCGCACGGGTTCCGGCCGCTGACGCTCGGCAGGCTCCGCGACGCGTGGATCGTCGCCTCGGAGACCTGCGCGCTCGACCTCATGGAGGCCGAGCATGTCCGCGACATCGAGCCCGGCGAGATGCTCTGCATCAGCGATGAGGGACTCAGGTCGCTCCGGCCGTTTCCCCCCGCAGAGCGCCTGCAGTGCGTGTTCGAGTACGTCTACTTCGCGCGTCCCGACTCCACGCTCTGGGGCCAGAACGTGCACGCCGTCCGGAAGGCGATGGGCCATCAGCTCGCGCGAGAGCATCCCGTCGAGGCCGATATCGTCATCCCGGTTCCCGACTCGGGCATGGGCGCCGCGCTGGGCTTCTCCCAGGAGTCGGGGATTCTGTTCGAGCTGGGACTGATCCGGAACCACTACGTGGGCCGCACGTTCATCGAGCCGAAGCAGGGGATCCGCCACTTCGGCGTCAAGGTCAAGCTGAACCCCGTCCGGGAGACCCTGGACGGGCGCCGGGTCGTGGTCGTGGACGACTCGATCGTCCGCGGGACGACGAGCCGCAAGATCGTCAAGATGATCCGTAACGCCGGTGCCTCCCAGATCCACGTGCGGATCTCCTCCCCGCCGATCCAGTGGCCGTGCTACTACGGGATCGACACGCCGACCCGCAAGGAGCTGATCGCCGCCAGCCACGACACCGACGAGATCCGTCGCTATCTTGGCGCCGACTCGCTGGGCTACCTATCGCAGGACGGCATGCTGAAGGCGGCGGGCCCCGACCCCGCGAGCTTCTGCCACGCGTGCTTCAGCGGCATCTACCGGGTGAGCATCGGGCCCGACGCCACGCGCCAGCTCCCCCTGTTCGGCTCGTAGCCCTTCGATGGAGCCCCTCACCTACCGGCAGGCCGGCGTGGACATCGAGGCCGGCGATGAGACCACACACCGGATCGCGCCGCGTGCCCGGACGACGCTCCGGCTCGAGGTGCTCGGCGCGATCGGAGGGTGTGCCGGCTTCGCCCGCGAGCCGGACGGCGAGGTCGGCGGGATCGTCCGCGGCGTGGAGTTCCGGTGAGCACGGATGCCGGCCCGCTGCGGATCGGGGCGCTGGTCTCGGGGCGCGGATCGAACCTCCAGGCCCTCGTCGACGCGATCGCAGCGGGGACCCTGCGCGCGCAGCTCGCCGTCGTCATCTCCGACCGCGAGGACGCGCCGGCACTCGAGGGGGCGCGGCAGCACGGGGCGCCCGCCTACTTCGTCAACGCGAAGGCCCACGCGGACCGCGCCGCCTACGACCTGGCGCTGCTCCGGCTGCTCGAGCAGCACCGGGTGAGGCTTGCCTGTCTGGCGGGGTTCATGCGGATCCTCTCCCCGGAGTTCGTCCGGGCCCTCCGGGGACGCGTGATGAACATCCATCCGTCGCTCCTCCCGGCGTTCCCGGGGCTGGCGGCGCAGCGACAGGCGCTCGAGTACGGCGTGAGGATCACCGGCGCCACCGTGCACTTCGTGGAGGAGGGAGTGGACACGGGGCCGATCATCGTGCAGGATGCGGTGCGCGTGCTGGCCTCCGACACCGAGAGCACCCTCTCCGCGCGCATCCTGACCGTCGAGCACCGCCTGTATCCCGAAGCCGTCCGCCTCTTCGCCGAGGGCCGGCTCGAGATCGTCGGGCGCCACGTCGTCATTCACGAAGGGCAACGCGGGGCGCCCCCCGAGAGGCCGAGGCCGTTCGACGCGACGCCGGCGGTCGAGGGGCCCGCGCGCCTTGTCGGCCGTCGCGCGGAGGCGGCGGCAGCCGAGGGGGGCGCCGGGCGTGAAGCGGCGAGTCAGCCGGGCACCCGGGTCGCGCGCGGGGACTCCACGGAGGCTGCGACCCCGAGAGCCGGCCGCGGAGGCGCCCCGGCCGGGACCGACCGTCCGTGAGCGGCCTTGGACGGGCGCTGCTGAGCGTGCACGACAAGACCGGCGTCGTCGCCTTCGCTCGCGGACTCGCCGCGCTCGGGATCGAGCTGGTCTCGACCGGGGGGACGGCGCGGCTCCTGCGCGACGCGGGGATCGGGGTGCGCGACGTCTCGGAGATCACCGGCTTCCCCGAGATGCTCGACGGCCGGGTCAAGACGCTGCACCCGAAGATCCACGGCGGCATCCTCGCCCGCCGCGACGTCTCCCAGCACATGGCCGCGCTGGAGCGGCACGGGATCGCTCCGATCGATCTGGTGGTGGTCGCGCTGTACCCGTTCGAGCAGGCGGCGGTGACGCCAGGGGCGACCCGGGCCGAGGTGATCGAGCAGATCGACGTCGGAGGACCGGCCATGATCCGCGCCGCGGCCAAGAACTCCGCGAGCGTGGCGGTCGTCACGACTCCCGCCCAGTACGGACCCGTGCTCGAAGAGCTTCGCACGACCGGTGCTCTCTGCGATGGGACGCGGCAGCGACTCGCCCGCGAGGCCTTCCGTCGCACGGCGCAGTACGACGCGGCGATCGCGGCCTACCTGGAGCGCGAGGCGCCCTCTTCGATCGAGGCCGCTGGCGCGGTCGAGGCGTTTCCGCTCCACCTGGTGCTCGAGGCCGAGCGCGTCCAGGAGCTTCGCTATGGCGAGAACCCACACCAGGCGGCGGCCTTCTACCGCGCGGCCCGTGGAGGGCGCGTGGGGCTCGGAGGGGCGACGCAGCGCCACGGAGGGGAGCTCTCCTACAACAACCTGCTCGACTTCTCGGCCGCTCTCGGCCTCCTGCTCGAGTTCGACGAGCCGGCGGCCGTCGCCATCAAGCACACGAACCCCTGCGGGGCGGCGGTCGGCGCGACCGTCGGCGAGGCCATGCGCAAGGCCAGGGCCTCAGATCCGGTCTCGATCTACGGCGGTATCGTCGGCGTGAACCGGGTGCTCGACCTCGAGGTGGTGAAGGCGCTGGCCGGGGTGTTCGTGGAAATCCTCTTCGCGCCGGGCTACGATCCCGAGGCGCTGGACGAGATCAGGCGCACCAAGAAGAAGGCGCGCGTGCTCGAGGTGCCCTGCGACCGTGCCGCGCTGCCGGAGCGCCTCATCGAGTACCGCAGCGTGGTCGGGGGACTGCTCGCGCAGTCCGCGGATCTCGAGGACCTGGACGTGCGCGCGCTGACCGTGGTGTCGCGGCGGGCGCCGACCGAGGTCGAGCTGGGGGCGCTCCGGTTCGCCTGGCGCGTGGCGAAGCACGCGAAGTCGAACGCCATCGTGCTGACGACGCGGGACCAGGTGGTGGGCGTCGGCGCCGGGCAGATGAACCGGGTCGACTCCGCCCGCATCGCCGTCATGCGCGCCCGGGAGCTCGGTCTCGAGACCGTGGGGACGGTCTGCGCGTCCGACGCGTTCTTCCCATTCCGCGACGGCCTCGACGTGGTGGCCCAGGCCGGGGTCACCGCAGTCATCCACCCCGGGGGTTCCGTTCGTGATGCCGAGGTGATCGC
>CAZWXA010000173.1:0-8152 GCA_964637755.1 uncultured bacterium
ATCTCACCCGAGGGCTGAGCGTCGTTGGCGGAGGTGTCGCCCATGGTCAGCGCGATGTCACGCGCGGCCATGTACTCGCAGGCGCTGATGCCGAAGCCGGGCTCACCCTGCGTCCAGATGTCGCGCGCCGCCTTCCGCTGTTCCGAGTTCATGGACTTGTACCGGTCGTTGCTCCAGGTGTTGCCCTGGCCGGTGTGCAGCGCAACGCAGTCGCCCGAACCGATGTCAGCGAGGCCTTCCATCTTCAGGATGCCCTGGACGTCGGCCGCGGTGACGATGCCGGGCTCGCCCGGCTGCTTCGGGATCGGCAGCATCTCGGCGCTGGCCGGAATCAGGCCCTTCGACTTCTTGTACGCCACGGCGTCCAGCACCACGAGACGGCACACGAAGCCCAGTTCGCCGATGTGCTCCACACCGAGCGGGCCCATGCCGAGCACCCGGCCGCCGGGACCGCGCTCGTAGGCGTCCCAGGAGATCACGCCGTTGTACATCTGGGGGCCCTTCGAGGTGTTCACCCCGATGTGGCCGGGACCGTCGAACTGCGTGCTGATCTGGCCGATCTCGGTGGCGATGAACTCGTCGTGGTAGACGAGGGCGTTCTTGCCGAAGGGACCGCCCGTCGGCGTGCCCGGGATCACCAGGGTCCAGCTGCGCGCCCCGAAGGCTGGCGCCTCGCGATGGTAGTACTTGCCGACGGTGATGGCCTTGTTTTGCTTGATCGTGGCCAGCGCCCGCGCGATGTTCGCGGAATTCCTGGTATGGTTGGCCGAGCCGGCCCGGTCGTTCGCGCCCCACTTGGACGGCGCCCACCCCTCGTTCAAGGGCTTGTCGTCGACCGGGCCTTTCAACGTCTGCGCCACTGCGGGGCTGGCGAACACAGCCAGTGCCAATCCGGCTACGATGAATGACTTCATGGAAGGCTCCTCTCTACGGATGGTTGAGGTGGACGGCTCTGCTCCGAAGGTCGCGCCCGGTGGCGGGTCCTCGTTGGAAGCGGGGCACATCATAGCACAATCCATGTTACGGGAGCGTTACGTTCCAGTTACGCCCTTGCTACCATGATCCAGCCGAAGATCGCGACTCCCGACGGGTCCGGCATGGGCCGGGCGTCCTGACCTCGGTGCGCATGCTGATCGTCGAGGAGTTGGAGGCCGACTCGCCGAGGGGCCACATCGAGTGCCGACGGTCGAGTTCGACGAGTCGGAAACCCCCCGAAACGTGACGCGCTCCGCAACTCATCGTCGTTTTTCCGCTCTCATCTTGGCCCGTCTGAACACCTTAGAAACCGTCGAGAAAGGCTCGTTGGAAGCCGCATGCACGGCTCCGGAAGGTAGCCCCGCTCACCGGGTCAGGCGAGATAGACGTCTATCGGTTCCATACCGGGACGGATCGATGGCGCGATGGAGTGGCGATCTGACGGAGACCGCGCCGGCGACCGGACGGCGTGCAGGACCTACTTGAGCGCCTCGAGGGTCGTCAGGGTCGCGCCGGCGTAGTAGTGCGCCAGGATCTGGCCCGCCGTGTACCCCTGCTCCGCCATGCCCTTGGCGCCCCACTGGCACATCCCGACGCCGTGGCCCCAGCCCCGGCCGGAGAAATGCGCCCACACGTGGTCGAGGGCCACGGCGAAGAGCGTGCTCCGGAGCGTGTCGTAGCCGACGAGGCGCCGGAAGTCCGCGCCCCGGAGGCGCGCGGTGCCACGCGTACCGCGCACGACCAGCTCCGCGACCCGCAGCGTCTGGCTCCGCTCGGCGATGTCGAGGCCGGTGATGGCTCCCACCGAGATCCCGCCTCGCCGGAGCATCTCCGTCAGGTCGGCGAGCCGCAGGTCGAGCGTCCAGGACGAGTACGGCGAGCCGGTCGAGAACTCGGACCGCACGGCGGGGAGCGCCGGCAGGTTCTTCGCGTTGAAGACGGCGCGCGGCTCCTCGGTGTAGCCCCCGCTGTCGCTGTGGTAGAACGCCGGGAACAGGCCGCCCTCCCAGAGGAGGACCTGCCCCGCGGTGTCGTGGACGGCGTCCCAGAACGGCGAGGAACCCGGCACCCGCCCCGCGTACTGCTGGTGCGCCGTCGAGGCGACGATGTGGTACGGGCGGGCGGCGTTCATCTGGCGGTGGTGGAGGGCGTAGGTGCGCGAGACGATCGCCTGCGCCCGCAAGGCCTCGATCGGCCACCGGTCCGACGCTTCCGCCTTCAGGGCGCCGGCGATGTACTCCTCGACCGGCAACTCGTTGATCAGGGCCAGGCCGTCGACGGTCTTCAGGATCTCGAGTGTGCCCCCGTACTCGCGCCCGTTGAACCGGATGGCGCGCTCGCTGCGCAGGCGCGCGCCACGCCCGATGGGCGCGCCCTCGATCTCGACCCACCCGTCGCGGGCGACGGCGTGGATGACCTGGCCCCCGCCGACCCGGGCCGGGCCGGTGCAGCGCGGGCAGGCGCCGACGGCGCTGACATGGATGTCGTTCCCGCGCAGCTCGAGGGCGCGCGCGTTCTCGATCACGGCGACGCGGATGGTGGAGTCGGCGGAGCCCGGAAAGGCCGAGGCCGCGACCATCAGGACCGCTGCAACCAGCAGGGCGGCGACCACGAGTATTCTCATCGGCGGTTGATGACCCAGAAAAACAGCGTGAGGAGCAGGCTCACGAGCAGGGACGTCGCGAGCGGGAAGTAAAAGCTCCAGTGGCCTCGCTGCACCCAGATGTCCCCCGGCAAGCGACCGATCCACGGCACCCGCCCGGCCAGGAGCAGGACGAGCCCGATGGCGACGATCAGCAGGCCGAACCCGACCAGGACCTTGCCGAGGTCGTCGAGGCTCACTCGAAGAGCCCCGCCTGCCCGGGGGACCCCGCGGGCGGCTGCTTGCCGAGATGCGCGTACGCCTCCCGGGTGGCGCGGCGGCCGCTCGGGCTGCGCACGATGAAGCCGATCTTCAGGAGGTACGGCTCGACCATCTCCGCGAGCGTCTCGGCCTCGTCGTTGATCGTCGCGGCGACGGCCTCGATGCCGACGGGCCCGCCGCCGTACTGGTCGATCATCGCCACGAGGAAGCGGCGGTCCAGGCGGTCGAGGCCCCGCCGGTCGACGCCCTCCCGCTCGAGAGCGTCGCGCGCGATCGCCCGGGTGATCACGCCGTCCGCCTTCACCTGGGCATAGTCCCGCACGCGACGGAGCAGCCGGTTGGCGATCCGGGGGGTACCGCGCGCGCGCCGGGCGATCTCCTCGGCGCCCCCGGCCTCGATGGACGCGCCGAGGATCGCCGCCGAGCGCTCGACGATCCGGCACAGCTCGGCGTCCGAGTAGAAGTCGAGGTGGTGGAAGATCCCGAAGCGCTCGCGGAGGGGCGCCGAGAGCATCCCCGGGCGCGTCGTCGCGGCCACGAGCGTGAACGGATGGAGGGCGTACTTGAGCGTCCGGGCGTGGAGCCCCTTGTCGATGACGAAGTTGACCGCGAAGTCCTCCATCGCCGGGTATAGAAGCTCCTCCACGACGCGCGGCAGGCGGTGGACCTCGTCGACGAAGAGCACGTCCCGCACGGCGAGGTTCGTGACGATACCCATCAGGTCCGCGCCGCGCTCGAGGGCCGGGCCCGAGGTCGTCACGATCTGCGCGCCCATCTCGTTGGCGAGGATGGTCGCGAGCGAGGTCTTCCCGACACCCGGGGGCCCGTAGAGGAGGACGTGATCGAGCGCCTCTTCGCGCTGCGCCGCCGCCTGGACCGAGACGCGGAGGCTCTCGACCGCGGCGAGCTGGCCCACGAAGTCGTCGAAGCGCTGCGGGCGGAGCTGGCGCTCGACCTGCGCCTCCTCGGGCAGCGCGACGCGGCTGAGGATGTCCGCGGACTCCGCGGTCAGGGGCGGCCCCTCACCGCCCGCCATCGGCTTCTCCTCCGTCACACCGGACCCCCTCATCGGTTCTCCGCGACCAGGCTCCCTCACCGGGCCCCCTCACGGTTCCCCCGGTAGATCTCGTCGAACAGCTCTTCCGGCGTCTCGATGCCCGGCCGCCGACCGACCGCGTCGGTGATGAGCTGGGAGGCCTCGGCCGGCCGGTGCCCGAGCTGGTTGACGAGGACGTCCCAGACGAGGTTCCTGAGGGCGTCGGCCGCCGTCCCGGACGGCGCCGGCTCCGCGGAAAGCGCGGAGGCGCTGGCGGCGCTCTGGACTCCGTCCCCGGCGCCCTCGACGGGCCGCCCACCATCCCTCGCCAGCGCGAACTTCGCCACCTTGCCCTGGAGCTGCGCCACGATGTTCTTGGCCTTCTGCGGCCCGATGCCGGGGAGCCGGCGCAGGTACCCCTCGTCCTGGCGGGCGATGGCCGCGGCCAGCTCGGACACGGGCGCGGCCAGCGCGCGGGCGGCGACCATCGGCCCGATGTCCTTCACGGTGATCAGCTTCTCGAAGAACTCGCGGTCGAGGTCCGAGACGAACCCGATCAGGACGGGCCGGGGCTGGTTCTGCGTCGCGTGGTAGTGGATGTGCAGCTCGATCTCGGCGACATCGCCGAGCCCCCGCATCGCGACCGGCGGCAGGAAGACCTCGTAGCCCACCCCCCCGCACTCGACGATGACGCGGTCCTCGAAGCGCCGGCGGAGCCGGCCGTGGAGGGTCGCGATCACAGCCGCCCCAGGACCCGCGACATCCCCATGAGCGCGAGGCTCAGGGCGTCGGCCACGTGCGACGGCCGCGGGACGTCCGGCAGGCGCAGGATCGCCTGGACCCCGCGCTGGACCTGGACCTTGGACGCGGCACCGTTCGCCGTGACCATCCGCTTGACCTCGGCCGGCGCCAGGGCGAGGACGGCCACCGCCCGCTGCGCCGCGGCGAGATAGACGACCCCGCGCGCGTGTCCCATCAGGATCGCCGTGCGCGGGAAGCGATACTCGGCGTACAGGTCCTCGACGACCATGAGCGCCGGCGCGTGCTTCTCGATGAGGCCGCGCACACCGTCGTGGATCGCCGACAGTCGGGCCTCGAGGGGCGTCCCCGGAGCGGTGCTGATGATCCCGGAGTCGACGACGGCGAGGCCGCCGGGGCCGCTCTCGAGGCACCCGTACCCGGTGGCGACGAGGCCGGGGTCGATGCCGAGCACCCGGAGCCCCGGCCGGTCTGGAGCCACGCTACGCGGCGGAGATCGCCTCGATGACCTCGTCGGGAATATCGTAGTTCGCGTAGACGGCCTGGACGTCGTCCTGGTCCTCCAGCGCCTCGACGAGGCGCAGCACAGCCTGCGCATCCTTGCCCTCGACCCGCACGGTGGACTGGGGAACGAATGTCACTGCCGCCTCGAGGACCGGCACGCCACGGGCCTCGAGGGCGGCACGGACCGCCTCCATTTCAGCAGGAGCCGTGGTGATCTCGTAAACTTTTTCGACTTGCCGCACATCCGCCGCGCCGGCGTCGAGGGCGATGGCCAGCAGGTCGTCCTCGTTCATCTTCACGGCGTCGACCTGGATCGTGCCCTTCCGCTCGAACATCCACGCGACGGAGCCCGACGCCCCCATGTTGCCTCCGTACTTCTCGAACAGGTGCCGGAGCTCGGGAGCGGTGCGGTTCCGGTTGTCGGTGAGCACCCGGACGAGCAGCGCCACCCCGCCAGAGCCATACGCCTCGTACGTGACCTCCTCGTAGGCCTCGCCGGGCAGCTCACCCGTGCCCTTCTGGATCGCCCGCTTGATATTGTCCGCGGGCATGTTGGCCGCCCGGGCCGTCTCCGTCGCCGCCTTCAGGCGCATGTTGATCTTCGGGTCGCCTCCGCCGTTCCGCGCCGCCACCGTGACCTCGCGAAGGATCTTCGAGAACAGCTTGCCGCGCTGGACGTCGGTCTTCCCCTTCTTCCGCTTGATCTGCGACCATCGCGAATGTCCTGACACGTTCACTCACCCCTCTTTCGGTCGATCAACCAACGTCGGGGGGAGCGAGCGCCGCTCCGCCCCGACACCCCCCACCGCACCCGTCGTCGCGACGCCGGGTTCTTCACGCCCGCTCCATCAACGTCGGGGGGAGCGGGCGCCGCTCCGCCCCGACCCCCCCCACCGCACCGGTCATCGCGACGCCGGGTTCTTCACGCCCGCTCTGGCCACAACGGCCATGGCCGCGGTCCGCTCCACACGGGGCGCCGACCCGTCAACTCTTGATCTCCGCGAGCGAGGCCTTGAGCTGCTTCACCCGAGCCAGGCGCACCTCGCGCCGGGCGACTGCCCCCTCCCACCGGCGCCGCTCCGCCGGCGTCTCGGGTGAGAAGGGCGGACACGGTCGCGGCCGCCGGTCGAGGCCGAGGTGCACGAACGTCAGGTAGGCGGTGCACGCGTGGCGGGTCTCGCCGGTCCACGGCACCTCGGTCACTACCTTCACGCCAATCTCGAGCGACGAGGTCCCCACGTGGTTCAGCCCGGCCTTGAACGTGACGACCTCGTGGGTCGCGATCGGCGCGTGGAAATCCAGAGCGTCGACGCACGCGGTCATGACCAAACCCCGGCAGTAGCGCATCGAGAGGATGCCTCCCGCCTCGTCGATGTCCTTCAGCAGCTTGCCGGCGAACATGGTGCCGCCGAACAGCGCGTCCTCGGGCAGGACCGCGCGGGCCGACTCGAAGCGCCACCGGAGATCGTCGCCCTCGTCCGCGATCTCGCGCAGACGGTCGGCCCTCCTCGCGAAGCGCGCCAGGCGGCGCTGCCGTCGCTGCCGCGCCACCTCCACGATCGCCGCCTCCGCAGCGTCCCTCGGAACGATCTTGTCGGCGACCGGGCGGGGCTTCGCGTCGAGATCGACGGCGACGAAGACGAGATGCGAGTTCAGCGTCACCGCGCGCTCGCCGGTCGCCACGTTCTCCGAGTACACGCGCACGCCCACCTCGAGCGACGACGTCCCGACGTACTCGACCTGGGCCCGCAGGATCGCGATCTCGCCCACCCGGACCGGATGGAGGAAGTCGATGTCGTCCATGGATCCGAGGGCGACCGTCCCCCGGGCCACCCGCGCGGCGGCCATCGTGCCGACCTCGGTGATCCACTCCATCATCCGGCCGCCGTGGATCTGGCCGGGCGCGCCGGCGTGCTCGGGGAACACCCACTGGATCATCTCGGTCGCGGTCTCGGCGATCGACGGCATGGCAGGCAGCTATTTCTACCACTTTCGGAATCGGGGGTCGAGCAGATCGCGGAGCCCGTCACCGAGCAGGTTGATCCCGAGCACCGCGAGAAGGAGTGCCGCGCCGGGGAACACCGCCACCCACGGCGCCGACGCCAGGAACGTCTGCCCCTCGGCGAGCATCGCGCCCCACGAGATCGTCGGCGGCTGAGAGCCGAGCCCGAGGAAGGACAGCCCGGCCTCCGCCACCATGTTGCCGCCGATACCGATCGTGGCCGCCACGAGCAGCGGGCCGAGGCAGTTCGGCAGCACGTGGCGGGCGAGGATCACGACATCCGACACGCCGACCGCGCGCGCCGCCTGGACGTATTCCAGGCTCCTCTGGGACAGCACCTCGCCGCGAATCACGCGGGCGATCGTCGTCCAGCCGAGCACCACCAGGACGACGAAGACCTTGTCGAGCCCCGGCTCCTCGAAGACCGCGATGAGGCCGATGGCGAGCACGAGCGACGGGAACGCCATCACCACGTCCGTCGCGCGCATCAGTACCGCATCGAGCCATCCCCCGTAGTAACCGGCGACGAGCCCGACGAGGCACCCCATCGCCGCCGCCAGCAACTCCACACCGATCCCGACCGACAGCGACACCCGGCCGCCGTGCAGGACGCGGGAGAGCAGGTCCCGTCCGAGCACGTCCGTGCCGAGGGGGTGCGCCGGCCCCGGCGGGACCAAGGTCGCCGCCTGGTCGCCAGCGGGGACCCATAGCGGGTCGTACGGCGCCAGGAGCGGCGCCAGCGCCGAGGCGAACCCGAACAGAACAACGAGCGTCAGTCCTGCCAGGAACCCGCGATGCCTCAGCGCGCGACGGGCTTTCGGCGCCAGGCGACGCTCGACCGCTCCGGCCCGGCCTCTCACGGTCGGGAGACTCCCGACGCCCCGCTCCGCGGCGCATGCCCGGCCCGGATGATTGGTGAGTGCCCACCGACACGCGAGGGCCGCGGGGGTGGCGCGGCGAGCGGGGCGCCCCGCGGCGCGGAGCGCACCGCCTGACAGCCGCCTGGCGAAGG
>CAZWXA010000174.1:0-8050 GCA_964637755.1 uncultured bacterium
CGAGCCAACGCCGCAGATGGGCCTTTTTCATCGGCCTATGCTTTTTGCTGGAAGGTTACCTTGCCAAGGACAAGACCGATCGCCTCGAGCGCTTTCTGGGCCTCCTGCTGCGTGAGCCCGGCGATCGCCGGGACTTCCACCGCGGGCTCCACCTGGACCGGCACCGCGATGACGAGACGCGCGCCACCGCCCGGTGGCAGCGGCGCGCCCGCCGGCGGCCACTGGACGAGCACCGGCGCGCTGTCGTTCTCCGTGCCGGGGCTCTGCGGCGGCAACTCGCGCCCGTTGAAGTCGAGCAGGCGCAGGAGCGCGATCCCCACCGCGGCCAGGGCCGCTCTCGCGGTGGCGAGCGGCGCGCCGAAGAGGTCGGGCATGAAGGCAGAGACCAGCTGGAGCGCCATCTCGATCGACGTCTCGCCGGCGTCGGTGACGGTCACGGGCGTGGTCGCCGCCTGGTACCCGGGCGCCTCCGCGGTCACCGTCCAGGCGCCGGTCTCGAGCCGCGACAGCACGTGGTCCGTTCCGGGCGGGATCGGGCGTACCGCCTCCAGGGGCGCTCCGTCGGCGCGGGACGCGGTCACCCGGACCACCTCGGGATCGAGCCCGGGATTGGTGATCCTGACCCGCACCATGTGCATCGACGCGCGAAGGAACTGATGGGCCGCGTCCAGCCCCTCCACGAGATCGTTCCAGGCCTGGGCCGTGAGCGGCTCGCCAGGCTTGACGGTCTTCTTGATGAACGGCTTCAGTTCCATCGCTCGGCCTCGCCCTCCGCTACCCGCCTGGCGGAGGCGACCAGAGCACGGTTCCTCCGCGGAGCATCAGGTTGGGATCCTCGGCGCCTTCGTCGACGACGACGCCGCGTCCGAGGAGCCACCGGTCATCGACGTACTCCACCCGGATCTCCACGCCCGCCGGCCCGAAGCGGCCGAGCGTGCGTCCGACCCGTTCCGTGATGGGTGGCGCCTCGGTGTCAAGCAGCGCGAACCGGCGCGGGATGATCACGCGGAGCGCGTACGCCTCGTGCTCGAGCCAGGAAAGGTGCAGGTCCGCGGCCTTCGGGGCCTGGTAATCGCCGTCCGGGTGCGCGTCCGGCGCGGGACGCAGCTCGGGCGGCACTGCCGCGAAGACCGACTGGTCGGCGAACCCGATGCTCGGGCGCGGCGTCACCCGCCGGACTGTCGCGGCGTCCTCGGGGCCCTCCCGCGACGAGAGGTGCGCCTGCTGGACGAAGAAGGCCATTCGCGTCACCCCGACGCCGACCCCGGGAACGGTGATGTCGCCGCCGGCGTGCGGGAACGCGAAGTCCCGGTCGAGCGCCCCGTCGGGCTCCGGCACGGCGAAGACGGCCCGGCGGCGCGGGTCGGCCCCGGGCCCGTCGAGGACGAAGTCGCGGCGGTCGGGCTCGGCCGCGCCGGCGAAGCAGGCGCCCTCCCAGGAAAACGCGAACGAGGTCACGTCCGCGCCGTCGAGGAGGACGCGTCCTTCCTCGGTGAAGGTGAGCGTCGCGCCCGCGGGCACCGCGCCCGAATACCCGACACCGCGGCCCTCGTCCCGGTTGACCACCATCGGGCCGACCGTCCTGTCCTCCACCCCGGCGACGCGTGCCCGGAGCAGCTCGCGCCCGAAGCCGCGCCGGATGACGCGGAACAGGTGGCCGTGCGAGCACTCCTCGTTCCGGTACTCCTCGCGCCGGAGCGGGTTCTCCTCGATCCCGAGCAGTTCCTCGAGCGCGGGAAGCGTCTGCTCGACCCCGTAGCCGTACCTGCGGGCGATCCGGGCCGCCAGCGCCGGCTCGAGCGTCGAGTCGCCGGTGAGGCCGGCCGCGCCGAGGGCGTCGAGCCGGGCGAGCACCGTCCCCACGGGAAGGGCGAGCCGGCGCGCCAGCTCCGCCACGGTGATGGTCCATTCCATCCGCGCCAGGCCCCGGGCGTGACGCTCCACCTCGAAGCCGAAGAGCCCGGCGACGCGCTCCGCCACCGGGAGGTCGAGCTCGGAGTCGGGCCGGACCCCGGCCATCCCCAGCTCGGCGAGCCTCCGCAGCACGTCAGCCGACCCGAGGCCCATCTGGTCGGCCAGCTCCGAGAGCGCGATCCGCTCGTTCATGCGGACGAGCTTCGCCGGCACCTTCGTGGGGACGGTACGGGTGAGCGGCGCGCGGTCGCGGACGAACGTCGAGTGCCAGAAGAGGTCCCGGCTGTGGAAGAACTCGTCGTCGATGTGGAGCTCGAGCGTGCCGCCGGCATTCCGGCTCCGGAGCGCCTGCTTGACCGCCGTGTTCCTCGCCAGGTCGATCTCGAGGTCCAGCGCACCGGCGGCCGCCTCGAGGAGGGCGCGAACGGTGCCGTTGCCGCGCGAGTGGATCCGGCAGATCTCCACCACCCGCGTGCGCGCGGCGTCCACCACTTTTCCGGAGGCCAGCGCGGAGCGGACGACGGCGGCGAAGGCCCGCGCCGCGCGGTCGAGGTCCGGCGCCTCGCCCGCCTCGTGGAACGGCGCGTAGAGGGCAAGGCGCGGACGCGGCGCATCGACGCCGAAGAGGTCGAACAGGGCCTCCGCCCACCGGTCCCGGTCCTCCGCCGATCGGCCGATGGCCGCCTCGACCTTCCCCGCCAGGTCGCGGAGCCGAGCCACGCGGGTGAAGAGGACGCCCAGATCCGCGCTGGTCAGGCCGTGCAGGCCCGCGAGCAGCAGGACGTCGCGCAGGGTGCCGGCGTGGCCGATCCGGTGGGACCGCCGGACGGCGGCGAGGTCGGCCGAGAGCAGGTCGAGGTCCCCGCAGAGCGCCTCCACCACGGCCGAGAGCTGCTTGCCGGGCCGCGCCGGCTCGAGGTGCGCGGGAAAGCGCCCGAGGATCCCGGCCGCGCGCGCGCTCACGCCCCACCCCCCGCGAGCCTGACGGTCCGGACCCAGAGCCGCTGGAGCGGCGACACGCCGATCGGCGGGTCGGCGGCGGCGAAGACCTTGTTGATGCGGACACCGGCCTCGACGTACTCGATGGTGAAGCTCTCCGCGTCGAGGGTGAACGTTCCGGGCGCCACGATCCTGCCGCGGAGCTCGGCCACCGAGAGGGTGGTGATCGAGGCGACGGCGTCGCGGAGCTGGCCGGCGACCTGAGCGCGCGCGTCCTCCAGATCGGACTGCGGGTCGCCGATGGCCCCGGCGCCCGTGAGGGTGATCGCGACCGTCACGTCGAGCGCGACGAGCTGGCCGCCGACCTCGACCTGGAGCAGGCCGCCGTGCGTGTCGTCCACAGTCGGGCGGAGCGTCCGCGGCGGGATCAGGTTCCGGTGGCTGGGAGGGCGCTGGCCCGCAAGGTTCGGGTAGAGATCGAGCGTGACGTCGAGCACGCCGTCGAGCGCGACGAGGGCGGCGACGAGGCGGTTGTACACGAGGACCTCGCCGATCCCGGCCTCGTCGACCACGGCCCGGATCGCGGCCTCGGCCTTCCGCTTGAGCGAGTTCCGCTCCTGCGGGGCCAGCGAGCCCGACGCCGGGACGAGGACGGCCTTGACCGCGACCGGGAAGAAGAGGCCCGACGCCGCGGTGGTGGCGTCGGCGGGCGCGGCGGCGTCGTCGTCGGCGTTGAGCCCGGGCACGAGGGGGCCGGGCGGAAGCGGGACGTCGAGGTTGTGCAGCACCCTGACGCCGGCGGGGCGGGTCTGCTCGATCAGGTCGATGGCGCGCGCCGCGCCGGCGGGGTCGAGCTGCGCGGCAATGTTGATGGCGATCACCCCGGGGCGCCGGAGGTGGTCCTCGTCGAGCCGGATGTCCTTCTCGCGCACGCCGGGCAAGGTCGCGAGCGCCGCCAGGACGGCGCCGGTCGTCGCCTTCCCGGCGCCCTCGAGCGCCCGCCGCGCGCGCGCTCGCAGCGCCGGGTCGGGCTCGTCGGCGGCACCGAGCTGCAGGGTCTGGGAGTTGAAGAAGAAGTCGATGCCGAAGATGGGCCGGTGGATGACCGTGATCGCCCGCGCCGGCACGACACCGAACGCGCCGCTCGTCGTCGCGCGCACCGGGGCCTCGACGCTGAGCGAGCCCCGGTGGACCGTCCGGTCCTCCGTGGTCTCGAAGACCACCGCGGGAGGCTCGCCCGTCGAGAGCTTCGTGCCGGCCGGAATGAACACATCGGCCGAGGCCGGCGTGCTGCGCCCGAAGACGACCGTGCCCGCCGCGAACGTCCGGTCGTAGCGCCTGAGACCGAGCAGGGCGACGAGCTGATCGAGGTCTCGCCCGGTCGCCGTGTCGAGGAAGCCCGCGCGATACACGGCCTCGAGCTGGCGCGAGAGCACGGCGTACTCGCGGGCGAAGCTCTCGGCGAGGAGGCGGGTGACGCTGCCCGGGTTCCGGTCGGTGAGGAGGGGCGCCGGGCCCCCCGCCGCGGTGTGGTCGTAGTTGACGTAGAACGGCGTGCCCTCGTCCGGCCACGCCGCGTCCGCGGCCGGCGTCCCGTCCTCGCGGGCCTTCCAGCGGATGGCCGAGTCCGGCGTGAGGGTGAAGTCCCGGTCGAGCCGGAAGCGGGCGTAGGCGCCGTCCGACTGCCCGAAGACGACGAGCGTGCTCCTGACAACCGGCCCCGGCGGCGAGAGGCGGAAGGGCTCGTTCTCCGGGGCGAAGACGAACTGCTCGCGGATCACGCCGCCCGTCAGCGCGGTCAGGAGGTCGTCGACGAACTGCGCGTAGGGCTCCGAAGCGTAGCTCACAGCGCGGCGCCCAGCGAGAACGGGAGCACCAGGTTGAGCGGCGTGGGCTCGCCGGCGACGCGCAGCTCGAGCTCGATCCGCACCGTGTCGCGGGGCGGCGCGTGCTCGGCCCTGACGCTCGCCCGGAGCACCTTCTCGATTCGCGGCTCGTCCCGGAGCGCCTGGAGGACGTATAGCTTGATCAGGTTGCGCGTGCGCTCGACGTTCGGCTCGCCGATCAGCTCGTGGTGCCGCGAGCCGTACCCGGCGTGGCCGAGCGGCGCCAGCTCGCCCTTGCGCGTCTTCAGGCGGTTGGCGATCGCCTGCGTGAGGGCGTCGAGCCCGGTGGCGATCTCGAGGTCCCGCTCGCGCGACCGATCGGCCCGCTTGACGCTGGCGAGATCGGCGTCCTCGAAGAACCCGCCGCCGAGTGAATACTCGAGCCGCAGGTCCCGACCGAGGAGCGGGGCGATGGCGTCGAGAGATCGCGCGCTCGTCACGGCCGGCCTCCCGCGCTCTCCCATCGGGGCCGCAGGGGCAATCGCCTCCGGCTCCTTGCGCTCATCCTTCGTCGGGTCCTCACCGCGGCGTCGCGCGGGCGATCGCCTCCGCCTCGCTCGACCCGTCGCACATCGGCCCTCACAAGACACTCCGTCTGTACCGCGGCACCGACCGCCTCAGGCTCACCGGACTGATCGTTCGTTCGCTGGTCCTCACGGCGCTCCCGCGTCGGTGATGTAAGGGGCGGCCGGTGGGCCGAGGATCGCCAGGATGCCGGGGCCCGACGGGATCTGGTCGCCGACCCGGACAACCGCCTGTCCCGTGATCGTGAGCGAGGCCGAGCCGCCGGGTCCGATCGGGAGCACGTAGGGCGCGCCCGAGACCGAGTTGACCATCTGGCAGAGGCTGCCCGCGGTCGCGAGGGGCATCCCGCCAGCCGTGACGCACGACTGCAGGACCGTCGAGATGACGCCGGAGTCGGGCGGCCCCGCGGCCCCGGGAGTCAGGACGACGGCGCATCCGATCGTGACGGGCGATCCCGGCATCGTGTCAGCGCCTCACGACGGGCTGAACTGGGTCATGCCGGCAAGGGCGATCTGAGCGCCCTTGACCCCGGCCCGGGTCTGGCCCTCGACGCTCGCCGTCATCCCCTGGAGCGAGAGCTGTCCCTGGGCCGTCAGCTTCACGTCGCCCCGGGCCTCGAGCTCGAAATCTCCGTCCAGTTCCACCCGGAGTTTTCCCGCGGCCTGGATCACCACGTCGCCATCCCGGTTGATCGCCACGGAGGTGTCGCCGAGAACGATCTGGAGCCGCTCGTCATCGAGGGTCAGGGTGCTCCCGTTCCGGAGCTCCAGGTGCAGGCGACGCACGCCGGAGGCTTCCTCGTCGGGCGGCTGGTAGACCACCTCGTGCGGTCTGGCCACGGGCGGATGGGCCCGGTCGTCGTAGAGGCAGCCGAGCGCGACCGGCGCGTTCAGGTCGCCGCCGACGAAGGCGACGAGCATCAGGTCTCCCTCGCTCGGCAAGGCGGAGAGACCGAGCCGGCCCACGGCGACGGGCACGCGCTGCAGCTCGACACCGCTTCCGCGCAAGCGCAGACTCACCTCGTGGTTGTTCCGGTCGTCGTCGCCCTCGCGGGCGAAGACCTGGGTGACCGTCGCGAGCTCGGCGGGGCGCATCCGGGCCAGCTCGTCGCGGACGATTGCGCGGAGCGTCCCGATCAGGTCGCTCACGTCCCGCTCCCCCCGCAGGCCGCTGAGAAAGGTCCATCTGCGGCTCGGGTCATCGCTCGGAGCCCTCGACGGAGAGGGTGGTGACGAATCCCTGGCGTCCGTCCAGGACGTGGTCCACCGCGAGCACGCGCAGCGTCCCGAGGTCTCCCGAGGGAAGATCCGTCGCCTCGACGAGGTCGCCAGGCCGGATCTCCGGCCGCCCGACGATCCGGAGCCGGCCCTGGACACTGGCGCGGGCGGCGCGGCTCGCAAGCGCCTGCGCCATCCTGTCGGCCGCGTCTCGCGTGCGGAGCGCCGCCACCACGCGGAGCGGTCCACCGGCGCCGCCCGCCGCCGCCGGCGTGCGAAGGATCCAGTGCCACTGGTCGGCTCCCGCCTCGCTCGCTGCGCCGTGGGCCGCCACGCCCGGTGCTTGCGGCTCCGGGACCGTGCCGGTGCTCCAGGACAGCAGGTCCACGCCGTGGCGGAGCCGCACGTCGGCGCTGCCGGAGCGGGGAGGGACGAAGCGAAGGCCCCCCGAGGGGCCGGCGCCCAGATCGGCGCCGGCCAGCTCCGCGAGATCGAGCAGGTGGGACCAGACCGGTCTTCGATCGTCGACCGCGTACGCCGGCAGGTGGGTGTCCGCGCTGACCTCGTCGATGTCGACCTCCGACGCGAGGTCGCGCACGATGTCGGCCACCGACTGGTCGAGATAGGTCTGCGACACGCGGCTCCGCGACAGCGCGAGCGTCGCCGCGAGACCATCGATGACGACGCCATCGGAGCCGCCCGAGACCGCCGTCACCTCTCCCGTCCAGACGTCCCGCACGTCACCGTCCTCGCCGAGGGCGATCGCCATCCGCGTGCCCGGGCCCGTTCCCGCGAGCTTCGACGACGACCAGAGCATGACCTCGGCCGAGTCGTGGGCGCCTCCGAGCGCGAGCGAGATGTGCAGGCGCATCAGCGCCCCCTCGGCGGACCCGAGCGTCCGCCCGTCGATCGTCACCGCCGCCCGCGGTCGCGAGAGGCTCATCCCGTCACCGTCCGGTCAGACCCTCGAGGTCGATGCCCTGCCGGCGTGCCTCGCGACGCAGGAGACGGTCGATGCGCTCGGCCAGATCGGCCTCCTGCATCCGCTCGACGACCACGCCCGGGAGGCGCCCCTCTCGCTCGGCGGTGCCTCCCCCGAACCCCTCGCGGGGCGCCCCCTCCAGCCGAGTGGCGCGAGCCGCGAGCCCGCGCAGTCCGCCCGCCGCCCGGCCAGCCTCTCGGGCGCGCGAGTCCCGGAGACGCGCGATACCACCTTCGTCCGTGGGGACCGGCACCGGTCCGCCGGCGGCCCGGTCCGGCTCGAAGCGCTCGCGCGGCTCGCGCACGATCCGGGGGCGACTGCGGGAGGCACCGATCCGGTCGAGCGTGCGGACAATCTGGGACAGGCCATCTCTCGCGGGCCCCCGGCGCGGGCTGTCGGCGGTGCCGAGCGGCGACTCGGTGGGCTCGAGCCGGTCGCGATCGCCGTCGCCCGCGCCGTCTCCGCGCTGCTCTCGCGCGTCATGACCAGGAACCGGCCTCTGTCCCGGGACAGGAGAGGCGACCCCGGCGTCCTCGCGTTGCGGGCGCGCGTCTCGCCGGGCTCCCGCGAGCAGCGCGGCCACTTCC
>CAZWXA010000175.1:0-8014 GCA_964637755.1 uncultured bacterium
AGTCCTTTGGCACTGATGATGAGCGGAAGAGCGTCTCTGCGTACGGCGTCTTCTCTGGCACTCATACTGGCCAGGGTGGCCCCTGCCCACCAACTGGCAAGAGTGTGAAGACAGACTATGTGTATGTGATGGAGTTCGATGGTGAGAAGATCCGGCACATGACGAAGATCTGGCATGCGGGATTGGCCATGAAGGAGCTCGGCTGGGTCTAATATCCACGCGGCTGCTCCAAGGAGGCCGCGATGTCGCCGGAGCTGTACGCCCCTTTTGAGGCATCGCCTACCGAGTCGGCAACATTTCTAATGAGGCACATCGAGGGATGGTACTATGTTTCGCCAATCACGAGACCGTGCACTGGGGATACCGGCCGAGGTCACCGGCTCGCCGGCGCGCGGCGGCGCGCTCGGCGGCGGGAAGGCATGATGCAGACCGATGCGGGGATGACGCGACACGAACCGATCGTGAAGGAGGACCGGGACATGGACACGGCAGCGTTCGAGGGAAGTCTGAAGAACGCCGGGTACGAGATCGGAACGTCCAAGGGGACGCCCAGCAAAGTCACGCAGCCGCATTCCCACGACTTCGACGTGCGCGCGCTCGTGCTCTCTGGCGAGCTCACGCTAACCACGGATGGCACGTCGCGGACGTACCGCGTGGGCGACATCTTCGAGATGCCGGCGGGCTGCGTGCACAGCGAGCAGGACGGGCCGGACGGGTCCGAGTCACTGGTGGGGCGTCGACCGAAACCGACCCGCGTCTGACGTGCCGCACGCGGCCGACATCAAGCGACGGAACGGCGTCAGGCGTCGGGTCAAGTCCGGACCTTGCTGGACCATTTCGACCGGGACGGGACGCGGTCAGGATCCGCACGCCGGGCCGGGGACGCAATCGCTGCTCTGCGCCTTTGAGGTGCATCGCGGCCGGGTCGCCGGCGCGTGCGGGGCCACGCGGACTGCGGCCGATCTGGCGGCGTTCATGGAGCAGGTCGCGGCGGTCTACCCAACCGGTCCCGTGCATGTCATCTGGGACAATCTGAACATCCACTTCGATGGTGCGGAGCGCCGGTGAAGTGCCTTCAACGCTCGGCATGGCCACCGCTTTGTCTTCCACTACACGCCCACGCATGCCTCCTGGGTCAACCACGTGGAGCTGTTCTTCAGCATCTTGCAGCGGCAGTGTTTGCGCGCGGGCAGCTTCCGCTCGACCGAGGAACTGCGCACAGCGGTTCTGGAATTCATCGCCGCCTGGAACCGCGACCGGGCCTACCCGTTCCGGTGGGCTTTCACCGGCTATCCGTTGCAAGCTAGCCACGACACGACCCGCGCGCAGGCCGCGTGAGAGGCCGCGTCGATGGCGACGCGCCAACGGGTCCAGCGGGCCGGGCCCACTATGCAGGCTGCGGACGCTCTCCAGCGGGCGATCCACGCCCTCGGGGACTACAGGCACGTGTCCGTCCGCGCGGGGCGTGACCACCTGAACATTTTCGTGGACCACGGCGAGGCGGTGGCGCGGTGTACGCTCCTCGGCGCCGGACAGTACGGCCTGAGCTTTCACAACCACACCGGCCGTTGGGAACCCATGCCGATCACTGCTGAACTCCCACGCCTGGCCCATGACCTCGTCGGCGTCCTGGGGCCCTACCTGCAACGGTGGGACTTTCGCGACAGGAAAACCGAGTTGGACCACTAGTCGACCAGCGCCTGCGTCACCAGATTGCGGAAGAGCACCCGGTAATGGACCCGGCGGGCCGGATCCTGGAACATCAGGACCGGGACCAGCTGTTCCTTCGGATCGATCCAGAACGCGGTGCCGGCATATCCGCCCCAGAAGAACTCGCCGACGGATCCCGGCCACTCGGACATGCCCGCCTCTCTCCGTACGGCGAAGCCGAGCCCGAACCCGTACCCGGGACCGGGCAGGTAGGCCGGGCCTGGGGCGATGGCCGGCGTGAGGTGGTCCGCGGTCATGTACTCCACGGTCTTGCGGCCGAGGATGCGCACACCCGCGAGCTCGCCGCCGTTCAGCAGCATCTGGCAGAAGCGGAGATAGTCGCCCGGCGTCGAGACGAGCCCGTGGCCGCCGGCGAAGAAGGTCGCCGGCTTCGTCACGTCGATCAGCTCGGGGACTTCGCCCGTCTTCGGGTCCGGCTGCGGCTGGGCGAGCCGCTGGAGCTTCTCCGGCGGCACGTGGAATCCGGTATCGCGCATGGCGAGCGGCCCGAGGATACGCTCGGCGAGGAACACGTCGAGCGGCTTGCCCGCCACGACTTCGACGACGCGGCCGAGGACGTCGGTCGAGTGCCCGTACTCCCAGGTGGTGCCCGGCTCGAACACCAGTGGCAGTCTCGCGATCGCTCCGGCGAAGCGCTCGGTGGTCCAGCTCTGCGACGCCAGACCTGCCTCCCTGTAGAGATCCTTCACCGCGGACCTGCCACCAAGGCCGCCGTACGTGAGGCCGGACGTGTGGCGCATCAGGTCCTGGATCGTGATCTGACGCCGGGCCGGGACCGTGTCGAAGGTCGGGGCGCCGGTCACGGGGTCGCGGCTCTCGATGCCGACACGCATGTCCTTGAATTCGGGCAGGTACTTTGACAGCGGCTCGTACATGGCGAGCCGGCCCTCCTCGTACAGGATCATGGCCGCCACGCTCACGATCGGCTTGGTCATCGAATAGATCCTGAAGATCGAATCGTTCGCCATCGGGATACCCAGGGTCTTGTCCTGCATCCCGAAGCTCTTCTGGTAGACGAGCCGCCCCTTCCTGGCGACGAGCGCGACCGCGCCCGGCAGCTCTCCGGAGTCGACGGCGCGCTGCAGCGCCGCCGTCAGCCGGTCGAGCCGCGCCGAGGACATTCCGACGTCTGCGGGCACCGCCTCGGGCAACGCCCCCGCCCAGGCACTCGACGCCATCACGAACCAGATCCACCCAGACAGAAACCACCGGACATTCCTCATCTCCCGCTCCTCCCACCGTCGTCCGGATACGGCAATGGCGCGAAGCTTCGCTCGGGTCGCCGAGGCGGCGCCGGGCCCGTGTCCACCCTCACGCTGAATGCCCCTCGCCGAACCGCTCGTGTTCCGAAGGGCCGACTCGTCATGTGAGGCGTTTTTCGATTCGACCAGGATAGACCGGCCGTGGCAGGATAATAGGGTCAGTGTTCTTGGAGCCGCGTGACAATATTTGGCCACCCCTGACCTAGGTTGTCGCCTCCACCCCGGCTCGGTTTCGGCCGATCCGGGTGCAACCTATGTCTGTTGCGGACTTCTGTGCCGCCGACGAGCCCGGCGGCTCCGATGGCATCGGGCCTGCATTCCCAGGAAGAGGAAAGCCGCTTGGCCGAACCAGGGGGACGCTGGGTGAACCAGTCGAGCAGAGAAACGAGCACGAACGCGCACAACCAAAGGGGCTTCACGCTGATCGAGCTCATGATCGTCGTCGCGATCATCGGGATCCTGGCGGCAATCGCGATTCCGCTGTACGCCAACATCCAGTCACGGGCTCGGCTCGGCAAGGCCCAGGCCGACGCCCGGACACTGGCGGGCGCCGTGACGATGTACACGGTGATGTTCGGTACCCTGCCCCCGGCCCTGACGGATCTGACCGCCGCGACGACGATCTCCGGCGTGAGCGGCGGGCCGTTCATCAAGTCCATCCCATCGGCGCCGAACGGGTGGGCCGTCTACACCTACACGTCCCAGACCGACGGCACGTTCACGATCTTCACGAGCGGAGACGGGTCGAGCGTCTCGTCGCCCTGACCTCCGCGTCGTCGCCCCACCGCGAGTGCGCCTGAAAGCGACCTGAGGCCCGCCCGCGTACCCCTCCGACCACACCGTCGCGGTCCCCGGGCCCGCTCGATCATGCCCATTTTTGACATGCACATTGCGAGTGTGTATCCTGTCCTTGTTCATGAAAGGAGCTCAGATCGCAATGCACCGGCGCATCAACATCACCCTGCCAGAAGAAACCGTCAGGCTGATCAACCGTGTCGCCGCCAAAGGTGATCGCAGTCGTCTCATCGCCGAGGCGGTCAGCCACTACGTGGGGGCGAAGGGTCGAGCCCGCATCCGTAAACAGCTTCGAGAGGGAGCACTCCTCCGCGGTGAGCGAGACGTGCACCTCGCCCGGGAGTGGTTCGCCCTCGACGAGGAGGCATGGCGCCGCAGCGGAAAGTAGTGCCACCCGTCCGCGGCGAGGTCCACCTCGTCAGCTTCGACCCCACGCTGGGCGCAGAGATCCGCAGGACCCGCCCCGCCTTGGTCTTGCAAAATGATGTCGCCAACCGCTCGAGCCCCGTCACGATCGTCGCCGCCATCACGTCTCAGTTCGAGCCGCCCCTGTATCCCACCGAGGTGCTCGTCGAAGCCCCCGAGGGAGGGCTGACCGTGGATTCGGTCGTGCTCCTCAACCAGATCCGCTCGATCGATCGCCAGCGACTCGTCCGACGGCTCGGAAGGCTGACTCACGAAACCATGGGCCGCGTCGACCGGGCCCTCCTCCTGAGCCTCGGCCTGGCCCGTTTCTGACCTCGCGCGCCCTTCGGTTATTGCCGAGACCGCTTTGCATGAATCGGTTACGGGGCGTACGACTGGACGGACAAGGTCAGGACCGCGGTCCGCGCGGAATACGTCGACGACGCGGACGGAGTCCGGACCCTCGCCGCCGCCAACGGCCCGGGCTCGCGCGTGGGCCTGTGGGAGGTGACGGCGACCGCACAGGACAGGATCTGGAAAGGGCTCGTCGGCCGCGCCGAGTATCGGCTCGATAGGGCGAACCAGGACGTGTTCTCGGTCAAGCGGTCGACGGGGCTTCCGTCGGCCTCGAGCCAGGACACGCTCTCGCGCTCCTACTCGTTCTTCTGAGCCAGGCGCCGGCCGCCCGGCGTGAGCCGGCTACCCGCCGATGTTGACGTTGGTGTAGACGGTCTTGACCCGCGTGTAGAACTCGATCGCGTTCTCCCCCTGCTCGCGCGGGCCGTAGCTCGACCCCTTCACGCCGCCGAAGGGCACGTGGTAGTCGACCCCGGCCGTGGGCGCGTTGATCATCGCGAGCCCCACCTGGGCGTTCCGGCGGAAGTGATCGGCATGCTTGAGCGAGGTCGTGCAGATGCCGGCCGAGAGGCCGAAGGGCGTGTCGTTGGCGATGGCGAGCGCGTCCTCGTAGTCCCTCGCGCGCAGGAGCGACATGACGGGACCGAAGATCTCCTCCCGCGCGATCCGCATCTGGTTGTGCACGTCCTCGAAGATCGTCGGCTCGATGTAGAAGCCGTTCTTCTCGGCCGCCTTCCGGGCTCCCCCGACCACGAGCCGGGCGCCCTCCTTCTGGCCCACCGCGATGTAGTCGAGGTCGGTCTTGAGCTGGGAGGCATCGACGGCCGGGCCGATCTGGGTCTTCTCGTCGAGCGCGTCGCCGACGGCGAGCGCCCGGGTCTTGTCGGCGAGCGCCGCGCGGAAGCGCGCGTGGATGCCGGGCGTGACGATCACCCGGCTCGTGGCCGTGCAGCGCTGCCCAGTCGAGTAGAAGGCGCCCTGGATCGCGCAGTCGACGGCGTTGTCGAGGTCGGCGTCGTCGAGGACGATCAGCGGGTTCTTCCCGCCCATCTCGAGCTGGATCTTCTTCATCGCGCCGATCGCCTTCTGGGCCAGCGCGCGGCCGGTGTCGACCGAGCCCGTGAAGCTGATGGCGTCGACCTCAGGAGCGCTGACGATCGCGTCGCCGACCTCGCGGCCGCTCCCGACCACGAGGTTGAAGACGCCGGGCGGGCACCCGCACTCGGCGAGCAGCTCGGCCAGGGCGTGGGCGCACCCCGGCACGAGCGACGCCGGCTTGAAGACAACGCAGTTGCCGTATGCGAGCGCCGGGGCGATCTTCCACGCGGGAATGGCGATGGGGAAGTTCCAGGGCGTGATGATCCCGACGACGCCGACGGGCTCGCGCTGGACCGTGACCGACACCCCCCTCCGCGGGGAATCGAGAAAATCGCCCCTGATCCTGAGCGCCTGGCCCGCATGGAACTTGAAGAGCTGGCCCGCGCGCATCGCCTCGCCCACGCCCTCCTTCAGGGTCTTGCCTTCCTCCCGCGCCAGGAGCCGGCCGATCTCCTGGGCCCGGGCGAGGATCCGGCTGCCGACCGCGTCGAGCAGGTCGGCGCGCTCCTGGATGCTCGAACGGGCCCACGCGGCAGACGCGGCGCGCGCGGCCTCGACGGCCCGGCGCGCCTGCGTCGCGTCCGCCGCGGCGTAGGAGCCGACGATGTCATCGACGTTCGAGGGGTTGACGTCGACGAGCGGGGACGCCGCAGACTCCACCCACTCGCCGTTGATGTAGTTCCGGTACACGGTCGTACTGCTCATGTCGAACCTCCACAAGTAGAATGGGCCGGACCGCCGTCGGCGCTCCGTCTCCCCCGAGCCGGGCACTCTCGCACGGCCCGCGTCAGCCTTCGGCCTGCTGGCAAGAAACGCCGGCGGCGCATGGTTTCGTCGCCACGAAGAGAAAGCGGTTGAGGCTGAAGAAGTAGTCGCCGTCCCCGATCCGGCTCTCCAGATCCGCCCGCCAGGCATCGGCCTCGTCGGACGGCATCCCCCGGCGGACGGCGATCGCCCTGGTCAGTCCGAGGATGCCGCCGCTGAAGGAGTCCGGATCGTACCGGAGGTTGAGGATCGGGATGACGCCCGCGTGGTCGAGCACGAGTCCGGCCGACTTCAGCAGGCCGGGCAGGAGCGGCGGCAGATGCGGGTTCGCGAACTCGCGCAGGCGCGCCTCCATCACCCGGCGATGGCGCTCGCGGTCGGCCGTGAGCCAGACACAGGAGTCCCAGTCGGTGTCCACGATCACACAGCGCCCTCCGGGCCTGAGCACGCGGGCGGCCTCGGCGAGCGCGCGGTCGATTGCCTCCACGTAGAGATACACCTGCACGGCCGTCACAAAGTCGAAGGACCCCGCGGGGAAGTCGAGCCGATCCGCCTGGCCCAGCTGGAACTCGACACTGTGCTCGAGCCCCTCGCCGGCGGCCCGCGCCCGCGCGGTCTCGACCATGTCGCGGCTCGAATCGAGCCCGACGACTCGTCCGCCCGGCCCCACCTCGCGAGCCAGCTCGCACGCCAGGAGACCGGGCCCGCACCCGACGTCGAGCCCCCGCTCACCCGGACGGGCGCCGAGTGCCGCGCGCGTCCGCAGGCGCTGCTCGACGATCTCGGGGGCCGCGTACACCTTCTGGAGGCGCTCCACCTCGGCGGGACCGAACACCGCGACCATGGGAACCACACGATACCACGAGGGGAACCACACGATAACACGGGCCGTCCTCGGGCCCGGAGCGTCGAGTGGCCGCGCGCGATCACGCCCCCTGCAACACGATGTCGAACGTGCCGGCGAGGAACTCGGCCCCCATCTTCTCCTCCTTCCGGAGCTCGATGACGCGCCCGGTATCGTCGGACGCGCAGCCGCTCCCGCAGGCGTCGTTCGGTGCCAGGTACGGGTCGCCCTTGAAGTAGATCTGGGTCGTCAGCGGCCGGTACCCGGGCTGGGTGACGATCAGGTGGATGTGCGCGGGCCGGACACCCCCGCCGGCCCGGTAGCGGCCCGGGAGGATCGAGAACAGCTCGTACTTCCCCGTCTGGCTGGTCGCCAGGCGCCCACGGAGCCGGTACTGGGTCCGCTCGTCGTGGTAGTTGCCGCTCGCGTCCGCCTGCCAGACGTCGAGGAGCGCGCCCGCCAGCGGCGTCTTGCAGTCCGGCTGCAGAACCTGGCCGCGGATGACCAGGCGATCGCCCGGCTCGCCGGGCGGGGCGATCGCGGCCCGATGGGGCGCGCCGGGCAGGTGGAACGGTCCCAGGGCGTCCGTCCGGGTCGGCCGGCACTCGCCGCCCGCCCCCTGGGCGTGCGCGTCCTGTGAGGGGAATGCCGCGAGGAGCGCGGCCATCGTCGTCGCGGGCGCCAACACCAGCCGGCCGAGGGCCGCACGGCGACTCATCCTCGCTTCCATCATGGGACACCTCCTTGGTCCGGCGCG
>CAZWXA010000176.1:0-7965 GCA_964637755.1 uncultured bacterium
GCGCCGGCAGGCGGAGCAACGGCGGCAGGAGCGGCGCCGGCAGCCTCCCGAGGCGCGGCGCAGTACCGCTCGTTCTTCGGGAGCAGTCCGCGGCTCGTCATCTGGGTCGTCGCCCAGCTCCACCTCATGTTCGGCGCGTTCGTGCTGGGTGTCCCGATCTTCGCGTCGATCGTCGAGCTGGTCGGCTGGCGCACCGGAGACGGGCGTTACGACCGCCTGGCCCGCGAGCTGACCGGGCTGCTCTCGGCCGCCTTCTCCACCACGGCGGCGTTCGGCGGGCTCCTCGTCTTCGTCCTGATCGGCCTCTATCCGGGCGTCATGACGTTTCTCACGGGCATCTTTCACCAGACGTACTACCTCTACGGCCTCCTGTTCTTCGCCGAGACGTTCACCCTCTACCTTTACTCCGGGAGCTGGGATCGCCTGCGCGGGCGGTGGAAGGGCGCCCACGTGTTCCTCGGACTTCTGCTGAACGGTTGGGGAACCCTGCTCATGCTGATCGCGAACGCGTGGGCGTCCTACATGATGGCTCCCACCGGCACGGCCGGCGGAACCACCTGGCAGGCGGTGGCGAACCCGCTCTGGATCCCCCTCGCCATCCACCGCTTCGTCGCCAACGTCACGTTCGGCGGCTTCGTGGTGGGCGCGTACGCGGCCGTCCGGTTCCTCGGAGCGCGGAGCGAGGGGGACCGGGCGCACTACGACTGGATGGGCTGGGCGGCGAACCTCGCCGGCCTCGCGGGCATGCTGCTCCTGCCGTTCGCCGGATACTACCTCGGCCGCGAGGTCTACTCCGCGAGCCCCGTCATGGGCAACAACATGATGGGAGGCGCATTCTCCTGGACGTTCATCCTCCAGGCCGGCCTGATCGGACTGCTCTTCGTCGGCGCCAACTACTACCTCTGGATCGGCATGGGGCGGATCGGAGGGGCCGAGCGCTATCAGCCGTACGTCAAGTACATCAACGTGGCCCTGCTGGCGGCCTTCGCCGTGTGGCTCACGCCGCGCAACATCCCGCTGGCGGCCGAGGAGCAGCTCGCCCTCGGCGGCCAGTTCCACCCGCTGCTCAGGTACCTCGGCCTGATGCCGGCGAAGAACGCGGCGGTCAACCTGATGATCCTCTTCGACGTTCTGGTCCTTTCTCCTCTACCGTCGCGGCAACAGGGCCCGGCCGCTCCCGTTCGCCCGGCACAGCGCGAGGGCCAAGGCGTTCCTCGGCCTGGCGGCCGCCGGCGTCATCCTGCTCCTCGGCTGGTACGCGCTCACCCTCCTCCGGCTCGACCCCCGCACGCTCGACCTGCCGCTCGACCGCGCCCGATACCTCCGGCTCCCGGTCTCTCTGCTCCTGGTCCAGATCGGCGTCGTCGTCGTCACCGCCGGGGTGACGCGCCGCGACCGCGGGACGCTTGCCCAGGCGCTCGCGTTCGCCTCCACGGCCATCGGGTCGGTCATCGTCCTCGGCATCCACGGCTTCGTCGTCATGGAGAAGGCCAACCCGTTCCTCCGCAACCTGGCCGTCGCGCAGTGGCTCCTGGTCATGGCGGGCCTCCTCTGGATCGGCGCCATCGACCTGTTCCTCTTCGAGAAGGCGCCGTCCGTCGCGCCGATCCGCTGGGGACGGATGCCCGCGCGGTCGCAGTACGCGCTCGTCCTGCTCTGCGTCGTCGTGGTCCTCCTGATGGGGCTCATGGGCTTCGTGCGCTCGGGGTTGCGCGAGGACTGGCACGTCTACGGTCTGCTGCGCGACACGTCGGACTCGGCGTGGACCCCGACCAATGCCTACATGGCCCGGGTGGTCGGGGGCATCGTCCTCGCCTTCCTCGGTCTCCTCGCCTTCGTCTTCTGGCTGGCCGGGCTCGGAGGGTACGCCAGCGAGGCGACCAGCGCGGAGAAGCGCGTCGGAGATGCGCCGGCAGGGGGGCCCCCCGGGTGAACCGGCCGCTTCGACGGCGACCGTTCCTCGGCGCCGCCGCATTCGCCTGCGCCGTCGTGCTGCTCTTCGTGGCGACCGGCGAGCTGGTGTCGAGCGTCTCGGCCGAGCGCGATCAGCGGGCGCTCGCCCCCGCGACCGGTGGCGAGGCGACGCCAGAAGCGGGAGAAGCGGTCTTCTGGGGCCGCGGCAAGTGCTTCACCTGCCACGCGGTCGGCGCGCGGGGCAGCGCGATCCGCGGCCCGAACCAGGGCGGCTCGGGCCCCCTCGGCCTGCCGATCGGGGTCCGAGCCGTCGCGCGCGCGCGGGAGCGCGCTCAGGCGACGGGCCGGCCCTACACGCCGACCGAGTACCTGGTGGAGTCCCTGCTCGATCCAGGCGCCTACGTCGTGGAGGGGTACAAGAACGAGATGCCGAACCCCTTGCGGCCGCCGATCAGCCTCGGGCTTCGCGACGTCCGGGCCGTCGTCATCTATCTCCAGAGCCTCGGCGGCACTCCCGATCCGGCCGCCGTCCACCTTCCGCCGGCTGCCGAGGGGCCGGCCGTAGCCACCGAGGCGACGGATCGCTGGACGCCGTATCTCGTGGGAGACGCCCGCAGAGGCCACGCGCTCTTCTTTGCCGAGGATTCGAGCGCCGGGTGCGGCACGTGCCACCAGGTGGGAGCCGCCGGTGGGCGTGTCGGACCCGAGCTGACGCATATCGCGGGAACGCGCGAACTGCCGTTCATCGTCGAGTCGATCCTGGACCCCTCGCGCGTGATCGCCTCAGGGTACGAGCCCGTCCTCCTCGTCACGAAGAGAGCGCAGTACCTGACAGGCATCATCAGGAGAGAGGACGCGAGCATCATCGAGCTGGTCGACTCCCAGGGCCGGAGTCGCCTCGTGCCGAAGCGCGAGGTGGCGCGGCGCGTGCCCCAGACGACCTCGCTGATGCCCGAGAACTTCGCGGAGATCCTCACGGTCCAGGAGTTTCGCGACCTGCTGGCGTACGTGCTCACGCTGCAATGAGCCGCGAGCGACCGGGCCGCGCCGTCCCGCCGAGGCTCCGGCCGGTCGAGCAACTGTGAGGCGCCGCCGGCTGCCGCTCGCGGCGACCACGGCGCTGGCGCTCGCCGGGATCTGGCTGATCGTCGAGGACGTACTGCCCTTGCTCACGATGTGGCTCGCCGGCGCCGAGCGCCCGGTCCCACTCCCGCGCTTCGCCCGGGTCCTGTACCTCTCCATCGCCCTCGCCGGAGCCGCCGTGTACGCGACGACCGGCGATCGCGGCCTCCGGGAGCTGGCCAGGCCCGTCATCGCGCTCCTGCGCCCTCCCCGCCGCGAGGGGCGCCACGCCGCCCTTCTCCGGGCTGCCCGGCTGGCGCTGCTCCTCCTCCTCCCGCTCGCCGCCGGCGCGGTCGCTTACGCCCGCGCGGGATTCCACCCTCGGAGCCCGGTGACGCTCCGAACCCCGCACCCCGCGATGCCCATCGCCTACGAGGGCCTCTCGAACCCGCTCCGCGGCGGCGACGTCGAGGGGGCGCTCGCCGAGGGGCGCGTACTCTTCCAGATCAACTGCCGCCCGTGTCACGGCGACGCCGCCGACGGGGCCGGACCCGTGGCGCGCGGCCTCCGTCTCAAGCCCGCGAACTTCACCGACCCGGGCACGATCGCGACCGTCGTCGAGGCCTACGCGTTCTGGCGCGTCACCGAAGGCGCGCCTGGCCTGCCTCCCGAGGCCGCCCCGTGGGACTCCGCAATGCCGGCGTGGAAGGCCGACCTGAGCGAGGATCAGCGATGGAAGGCCATCCTGGCCGCCTACGATCTCGCGGGAGTCGAGCCGCGCAAGCGGGAAGGGCGGCTCCTCTCACCGAGTTCCGCAGGCTCCCGCCCGGCGGGCCCTCACCCCGGCGGCGCGTCGATGTCGGCTCCGCCGCCCCCCGAGTCCGCATTCCCGACGACGGGCCCGCGTGACCCCGCCCGGTCCTTGGCGAGAACGGAGGAGCCGCTCGAGCGGGGGCGCCAGATCTATCTCGAGCGCTGCCAGGTGTGCCACGGCGAGAAGGGCGATGGGCGCGGGCCGGTCGCCCCGTACCTCGACCCCCGACCGCGCGACTTCACGGCCGGCGTCTACAAGCTGCGGGAGACGCCGTCGGGCGAGCCGCCGACGGACGACGATCTGTTCCGTGTGATCACGCGCGGCATCCCCGGCACCGCGATGTCCGGCTGGACCACGCTCGCGGAAGCGGATCGCCGGCTCGTCGTCGCGTACATCGAGACGTTCAGCGACGCCTTCAAGACGCGGGGCACCCCGCTCACGCCGAAGCCGGTCCGCGCCTCCCCGGACGTCATCGCGCGGGGCCGGGAGGTCTACCAGCGCGCGAAGTGCTGGGAATGCCACGGGGAAGCCGGGCGCGGGGACGGGCCGTCGGCGCCGACGCTCACGGACGACGCCGGCAACCCGATCGCCGCCGCCGACCTCCAGAAGGGCTGGCGCCTCAAGGGCGGCCGCGAGGCCCGGGAGATCTTCCTGCGCCTCTCGACCGGGATGGATGGAACGCCGATGCCGTCATACAGCGACGCGCTCGGCGAGGAGGAGCGCTGGGCGCTCGCGCATTACGTGACGTCGCTCCAGACACCCGAGGAGCCGTCGAGCGCCGCCGTGCTCGTCGCGCGATGGGTCTCGGGACCGCTGCCGCGGAGTCCCGGCGACCCGCGGTGGCGCTCGCTGCCCTCGCTCGCGGTGCCGCTCGCCGGACAAGTGATCGCCAGGCCGCGATGGCAGACCCATTCGGTCGACGCGGTGACGGTCCGCGCCCTCCACAGCGACGCGGAGATCGCGTTCCTCCTCGAGTGGCACGATCGGACGAAGGACGTCCTGGACAGGCCGAGGTCGGCCCCGAGGATCGGCGAGTTCGGCTATCCCCTGCTCGACGGCCACCGGCCGCTGGACGAGCGGCTGAGGGATGCGGTGCGCCTTCAGTTCCCCCTCGCCAGCATCGGCGGGCCGGAGCGCCCGCACTTCTTCCTCGGCAGTCGCGGGAGACCGGTCGCCCTCTGGCACTGGAAGGCCGACCTGAACGAAGCGGGAGCCCCCTCGGTGATCAAGGAGGTCGCGGAGGGCTGGGAGCGGCCGATCCGCGAGCCTCCCGCGAGCGCTCAGGACGTCGCGGGCACGGGCCTCTGGGAGCGCGGGCGCTGGCAGGTCGTCCTCGTCCGCCCGCTCGCTCCCGGACATCCGGGGACGGATGCGACGTTCGAGCGCGGAACGCTGATCCCCTTCGCCCTGCAGGCGTGGGACGGATCGAACGGCGAGCAGGGCCTCATGATGTCGCTCTCGTCGTGGAACTTCCTGGTGCTCGAGCCGCCGAGGTCGCCGATCGCGCGCCTCTCTCCGCTCCTCGTCGTGGTCCTCGCCGGCCTGGCGGAATGGTGGCTGGTCCGGAAGGTGCTCACGGTTTGACTTGGGCTTGGCTCTCCCCCATGAGGGGAACGGCGGTCCGCCGCCGCTCCATCAGACGGCGCCGGTGACACCGTCGAGCCCGATCAGGCGCGCGGGGTTCATCTTGAGCATCGGGTCGATCTGGCCGGGAGTGAGCCCGAGGACGAGGAGCAGCCGGATCATCACCCGCAGCGCATCGACGGCGGTGGGCTCGAGGAGCATGCCGACGTCGCTCGCGATGATGCAGCGTTCCGGGCCGATCCGTTCCAGGACCTCGAGCGTCCGCCGCGGATCGACGACGGGGGCCTTGATCACGCTCGGCAGCGAGGGATAGCAGAAGAGGCCGACGTAGGCGCCGCCCTGGGCCAGCTCCGCGATCTGCGCCGCGGTGAAGGAGCTGAGGGGATGGTCGAGGACGGCCCGGGCACCGAGGACGGCGACCCGCTCGACCAGGGGAGCGAGCCCGGCGAAGTCGTCCGTCCCGCGGTACTTCTTGCTGTGGCTCGGAGCCCCGAGGTTCAGGCCGATCCCGTGGTCCCGGGCCAGCTCGATGATCCGGTCGACCTCGGGTCGCACCTTGCCGCCGTCGACCAGCGTCTCTCCATGCACGGGATTGAGCCAGATCATCTTGAAGGCCGGAAAGCGGACGGCCTGCTCCACCTGCCGCGGGTCGAGCGAGAAGGTGATCGGCAGTCCGCCGTAGACGCCCACGCGTCGCGCGAGCGTCCCGGTCTCGACCAGGTGGTCAATGTGCCGCTGGACGGCGTACGCCTCGCCGACCGTCGAGTAGTGATGATCCTTCCGGACGACCGCGCGCATCCCCGCCCGGGCCGCCTCCACCGCGACCTGGATGAAGTCCTGGTTGCGCGGGATGAGGCTGCAGGGATCCGCGTGGACGTGGACGTCGATCGCGTCTCGGAGGCAGGCGTCCTCGGCGCCGGCCCCGAGACGCGTCACGGCCGGGTACTCCTCCTTGAAGCGGAGCAGCCAGCCGGGGGCCGACAGCTCGCGCAGGCGCTCGTCGGAGATCAATCCGGTCCGCCGCATTTGGCTCTCGCTCATGTCCGCTCCTCCGGCACCGACCCCTCCGCCGCCCCCTGACAAGACCGCTGACACGCGGCCTCAGGGTGGCCTCCGCAGTATAAGACCTTGTGTCACGAACCCGGGCGGACCTCGGGTCGCTCCCCTCCTCGGCCTACTCGGCGCGAGCCGTCGGCCAGTAGATGACCGCGGCCTTCTTCGAGTAGGGGGCGATCCAGCCCCTCCCGTCGGGAACGAGCCGCCCGGCGAGGAACTCTCTCAGGACCGGCCGGACCTCCCCCGAGTCGACGCCGAGGTACTCCTGCCAGAAGTCGCAGGCCTCCTCGAGATCGTCGAGCGGCTGGTCCGAGCGATAGGTGACGATCGACACCGTGAGCGGGCGGCCGAGGTCACCGAGGCCCGCGGTGGGATCCCCCTGGCCGGTGCTCTCGTAGGGACGGCCGAGCACCAGCGGATACAGTTCCTGGAAGAAGAACTTGTCCTGGGGCTCTCCCGTGTCCCGGACGAGGGCGACCCAGCGCCGGGCGAGCGCCGACGCCTCGCGCGGGAACGAGGAGCGCGGATGGACGAGCGGCCCCGCGTGGGCGCAGAGCACGAGGTCATGACGGGGAAGCGACACCTCGCCCCAGGCCGCTTCCACGACATCGATGTTCCGGAGGTCCCGGCCGCGCGCGGCCTCCCGGAGCGCGCGCGCCATGGCCGGGGCAGGCTCGAGGGCCGTCACGTGCCCGAGGCGGCCAGCGAGGGGAAGCGCGAGCGCCCCGCAGCCGGCTCCGACATCCAGGGCCGTCTCGCAGTCCTCGAGCACGGGAGCCAGGACACCGAGCACCGTCCGCGCGTAGTCGCTCCGCTCCAGGGCGCGCCGGTACCAGGCGACCTTCCGCTCGCTCCAGAATTGCCCACCGCCAGGCATCACGCCCCCGCTGACTCCGGCGGCGCGACCCAGCATGGCCCCGGCAGTTCCACGCGTGAAGGGGCTCTCACAGCAGAGCCGCCATGCGATCCAGCTCCGCCTCGGCGGACGGAGCATCGGGCGCCTCGCCCCGCATGACGCCGAACTCCTGCTCCATTGCCTCCTGTCTCGACGGGTCGAGCACCATGTCGGCCATCGGGAAGAGCACGCCGTTCTCCTTCTCGACGTGGCCGCGGAGGAGGCCGACGTAGTTCCGGGCGGCTTCCGCCCTGGCCGCCGGCGTTCCGCTCTCCATGATCGCGATCAGCACCCGTCCTTCCTCGTGCTCGTCGAGCATCACCCCGATGGGGCCGCCTTCCCGGGGGATCCCGGCCTCCCCCATGGCGGGGAAGAGGTGGCGTTCCTCCTTCGCGTGGTGGCTCCGGTCGGCGAAACTTCGGAACCACCCGATCAGCCGGCGCCACAGCCCCTCCGGGAGCGCGGCGCCCCTCTGGAGATGGTCGGCGGCGGACTCGAGCACGTCCAGCGCGCGCAGGATGACCCGGTGCTCTTCGCGGAGAATATCGGTCGGTGTCGGCATCCTCAACTCCTTCGCGGGGGATCGTTCCCGTTACTGTCGCCGGTGGCGATCCAGGCCTGTATGATCTGCGTCATGGCA
>CAZWXA010000177.1:0-7921 GCA_964637755.1 uncultured bacterium
ACGACCACGCGACCGACCAGTAGGTCGAGTGCGCGTCGTTGCAGTGGCTGATGGCGACGCCCACCGGGTTGCCCTGCTTCTTGAGCACCCTGCCGACGCGCACGAGGTCCGCCCACGTCCGGGGGGGCTCCGCCCCGGCCCGCTTGAAGTGGGCCTGGTTGTAGGTGGCGGGAAACGAGATCCAGAACCAGGGGACGGCGCGCCAGCCGGACTTCGTCTGGGCGGACTCCACGGAAAAGGGATAGAAGCCGCCGTACTTCCGGCCCAGCTCGTCGACGAGGTCACCGACGTCGGCCAGCATCCGCTCGTACAGGAACGGGTTCGCACTGGCGCAGACGATCATGTCGTGGCCCGATTGGGCCTGGGCCTCGGCCGCAAACTTGGCGGGAAGCTGCAGGGCGGCGATGGTGTCGACACGCACGGCGACGCCGGCCTGCTTCCCGAACGCCTCGGCCTGCCGGCGCAGCTCGTCGTCCGACGCGGGAACGAAGTGGTTCCAGCTCAGGAAGGTCAGTTCCCGCTTCTGCGCGAAGGCAGGCGCGCGGCCCGAGGCGAGCCACGCCATGCCGGCAGTGGCGGTGGCGGCGGTCTTCAAGAAGTCGCGACGGTCAACCCGAAGGCTCATGGATCCGCTCCCTTCTACTGGGGGTTCCAGGCCACGCGGTGGAGTGGGCTCCTTGTACTCCGCGGCCAGACGGGTTGTCAACCAGAAGCCCGGCGCGCCTCGGCTCGGGGGACCAGCATCACCACCATCGCCCCGGCCGCCTCGGTCCCTCACTCCCCTGCCGTCGCGGGGGTGGCGGTCGCGACGTCGAGGGCGTTGCCGGTGTGCAGGTCGAGAGAGCCCGGCCGCACGTATCCGCAGACGGTGATGTTGAGCTGCTCGGCGAGCAAGACCGCCATCTCGGTCGGCGACGTGCTCAGTCGAGCAGTCCGATCTCGCGGTACCGGGGCTGGACGCGCTCGGACATCAATCCGAGCCGCCCCAGGCGCGGGATCAGCACCTCGGTGAAGAGGAAGCGGTTGAACATCTTCATGGTCATCGACGACGAGACCACCTCGGCGTAGAGGGCGTCGACGTCCTCGAAGCCCAGCTCGGCGTAGGCGGCCTTGATGGACCGGAACCCCGTGTGCTCGTCGCGCCCGTACATCGCGTCGCACGCCCTGAGCGCGAAGTCCTCGAGATACTCGCGGGCGGCCCCGGGCAGCCCGGGGAGGGACCGGCGGAGCGCGAAGTAGCCGAAGTTGACGTGGCGCCCCTCGTCCTGGAGGACGTAGTCGAGCAGCTCCGAAAGCGTCCGGTCACCCGTCTGCTTCGCCATGACGTTGAACGCCGCGATGGCCAGCCCTTCGATCAGGAGCTGCATGCCCAGGAGCTTGAGCTGCCACATGTCCGTCGAGAGGATCTCGTCGATGAGCGCCTTGAGCAGCGGGTCGACCGGGTAGATCTTGTGGAGCTTCTTGACGTACTTCTCGAACACCTCGACGTGCCGGCCCTCGTCCACCACCTGGGTCGACGCGTAGAGCTTGGCGTCGAGCTCCGGGATCGAGTTCACGAGCTGGGCCGCGACCATGAGCGCGCCCTGCTCGCCATGGAGGAACTGGGAGAGGCGCCACGAGGACACCATCGTCTCGATGTCCTTCCACTCGGCATCCGACTTGCCCTCGAAGGACGGGCAGCCCGAGAATGCCATGCGGACGTTCAGCACGGGACCGTCCTTCCCGACGGGCCGGCTCCAGTCGAGCGCCGCCGAGCCGTTCCACTGGTTCTTCTTCGCGGTCTCGTAGAGCGACGCCAGCTCGTGGTGGGTCGGGACGTAGTCGTAGTCCCACAGGGTCTCGAGCTGGTAATGGACCCGTCTCGCCGCGGCCGTCGACGTCGTCGTCATGGGATTCTCTCCCTCGGGGATGAACGCTGGTTCAGCGGGCTCATTCTAGCCCCGAACCGGGTTGCCAGGAAGAGCGCCCGGGGGGCGCACAGAGGCGCGCGGCAGCGCCCGGGTCGGGGCATTCCCTCCACGGCGGCGGAACGGTGCCGCGCCACCGGGTCGCCGCGGGTCCCGAGCCTGTCTTCCCGCGAGGCGGCCCGCGCTACCGCAGCCGGAAGACGCGGATCGGCGCGTCGACGTTCTTGAGCGCCGGGATGCCCAGGTCCTCCGCCCCCACGTCCGGACCGAGGTGCGCGAGCGTGGCCGCGCTGATCACGACGTCGCCGCCCTGCGCGATCCCGGCGAGGCGCGCCGCGACGTTCGTCGTCAGGCCGGAGGCCGTGTAGGTCCACCGGGTGCCGGCGCGGCCCTCGATCTTCGTGGCGCCGAGGAGCGCGAGCCCGCTGTTGATGCCGATGTGCATGGCGAGCGGGTCGAAGCGGTCGGCCAGCTCCGCGTTCAGCTCCCGAGCCCGCCGGTGGATCGCCCGGGCGGTGTCCACGGCCGCCCGCGCGTGCTCGCCCTCGTGGAAGATCACCATGAGGCCATCGCCCGCGGTCTCGTTCACATCGCCGCCGTGCTTGACGATCTCGTCCAGGAACGCTCCGAAGTAGCGCTCGACCAGCCGGTCGAGCGTATCGGGCGCCAGTCGCGCGGACAGCCGCGTGTACCCGGTGATGTCCGCGAAGAGCACGGTCACCTGGGTCTCCCGCTTCTCGAGGAGCGGCGCCTCCGGCGATTCCTCGATCAGCTCGCGCACGCGCTGGGGGACGAACTTCGCGAGGTTCGTCCGGATCAGGAGGCTGCGCTCGAGCTGCTGGGCGTACTCGAGGAGCTGGCGGTGGGCCGCGGCGTTCGCAACGGCCACGGCCGTCTGGTCGGCCAGCGTCTCGAGCAGCGCCAGATCCTCCGCCGTGTAGGCCGCCTCCGAGAGCTTCGGCCCGAGGACCAGGAGGCCGCGCAGCTCGTCCTGGAACCTGAGGGGCACCAGGACCTCCGCGCCGAGGACGGAGTAGGCCCGGAGCGCCGCCGGCGCGCTGGCCCGGAACCGGGGGTCCGCGGCGACCTGGTACCGGGAGAGCGCACCGGGCGCCTCGCTGACGAGCGCCAGGACCTCGCCGCCGGGCGCGCCCGTCACGAGGCTCGCGCGCCTTACGTGCATGGCCGACTCGATCGTCGTCGTGACGCGACGGATGATCTCGTCGAGATCGAGGAGGCTCGTCATCGAGCGCGCGAGGGCCGCGATGGTTCGCGCGTAATCGTAGCGCTCCCGGAAGAAGGTCCGGTCCACCGTGCGCCGCAGCCACTCCCGCACCGGGTTGAAGGCGAGGGCGACGGCGAAGACGAAGGCCGCCGAGAACCAGGGCGACCGCGCGAGGTCGGCCTGTGCCAGGAGCGCGTTCGCCCCGGCGATGGCCAGCGCGTAGCTCCCGGTCACGAGCCCGGCGAGCGCCGTGTAGACGAGCGACCGCCGGATGACGACGGTGGCGTCGAAGAGGCGGTAGCGAACCGTGGCGTAGGCGATCGCGAGCGGGTAGAGGAGCCCGAGCGCCGAGCCGGCCTGGGGGGGCAAAGGCGCCACGTAGAAATGATTGAGCGGCGCGAGCATCAGGGTGAGCCAGCCGCCGAGGCCCAGGCCGATGCCGAGGAGCAGCACCGTCGTCTGCTGGTTCACGAGCGGTGAGGCCGCACGCCGGCGCGTGTCGAGCAGTGCCGCGATCTTGATCGGGAACGAGACCGCCGCCAGCGTGAACATCGTCCCCGCCGACACGGGATAGAACCACCCCTCGAGGAGCATGGTCGGCCTCTGCGCGTAGACCAGGAGGAAGACCAGCGCCGCCGTCAGTCCGAACAAGATGGCCCAGATGTAGAGGCGGCGGGCGACCCGGTGGCGCTCGAGCCACGCCTCACGGCGCTGGTTCACCGGATAGGTGAGAAAGAACACCCATCCATGGACGGACAGGATCGGCCCCAGCAGGCCGAGGAGCGCGCCGGAGCGCTTGTCGAGCCCGAGCGTCGCGTCGGGGATCGCCACGTTCGACACCGCCCACAGGCACATGTAGACGAGGAAGCTCCGGTTCGGCGTGGCCGAGGGATTCTGCGAGAAGACCAGGATACCGACCGCGAGCATGACCCCGGACACCAGGAAGTAGGGAGCGAAGTGCCCGACGAGATCGGCCGCGGTGAAGGGGCGCGGTGCGAGGTAAAGCGCGAACTGACGACCCTGGCGCGCGAAGGTGTATCGAACGGCACCCCCGCCGGCACTCACCCGCGCCATGAGCCCGAGCGCCGGTGCGCCGTCGACCCGCGTGACCCGGTCCCCCGGCGCGACTCCGGCGGCCGCCACGTCGGGCGCGACGGGGAAGACGCGGTAGTCCGGCGTGAAGAAGAACCCCGGGTACGGGCGGCCCACCTGGCGAGCCAGCGCGCCCACGAAGCCGAGCAGCAGGAGGACACTGGCTGCGACGAGGACGTCGAAGCGCCCGAGTTTCCGTCTCGTCATTCCATCACTCACGCGGGCCATCACTCACGCGGGCCATCACTCACGCGGGCCATCACTCGCGCGGGTACGTGACCCGCACCAGCACGAGCCCGTGGGCGGGCGCGGTCGGGCCGGCCCGCGCGCGATCGCGCCCGTCGAGGACGCGCTCGATCCACGCGGGCTCCCGCCGGCCGAGTCCCACCTCGATCGCGCTCCCGACGATGTTGCGCGCCATGTGATGGAGGAAGCTGTCGGCGGACAGGACGATCGCGACCAGGCGCTTCTTCCGCACCACGTGAACCGCCCGCAGCGTGCAGGTGGGATCCCGGTCCCGGCCGGGAGCCGCGCAGAAGGCCGAGAAGTCGTGCCGCCCCCGCAGGAGGGTGACCGCCGCCCGCATCGCCTCGAGGTCGAGCCGCCGCCGGACGTGCCAGGCATGACGGCGCAGGAGGGGCATCGGGACCTCGCCGTTGTCGATCACGTACAGATATCTCTTGCCGCGAGCCGAGCGCCGGGCGTCGAAGGACGGCGCGGCCTCGCGGACCTCGAGCACGCGGATGTCCCCCGGCAGGCGCGCGTTCAGCGCGGACCGCAGCGACGCTGCGGCCAGGCCGGAGGCGCCGACGAGCGAGGCCACCTGCCCGAGCGCGTGCACGCCGGCATCCGTCCGGCTGGCGCCGGTCACGCGGATCGGTCCGGCGACGAGTTTCGCCGCCTCGACGAGGCAGCCCTGCACCGTCCGCGCGTCCTTCTGGATCTGCCAGCCGTGGTACGCGCTGCCGTCGTAGGCGAGCGTGAGCCGGAACGTCCGGACTCCGTTCGTCGCCTCGATCACCGTCGGGAGGGGCCGCAAGGGGGGCCGAGACACCCGGTCGGCCACGCCGGGTTACCGGATGAGGAGCTCCGCGATCTGGACGGCGTTCGTCGCCGCGCCCTTGCGGAGCTGGTCGCCGACCACCCAGAAGTTCAGGGCACTCGGGTGTGACAGGTCCTCACGGACACGGCCGACGAAACACTCGTCCTGGCCCTCGACGAGGACCGGCATCGGGTAGCGGTTCTCCGCCGGGTCGTCCCAGAGCCGGAGCCCCGGAAAACGCGAGAACAGTTCCCGCGCCCGCTCGACGGAGACCTTCGACTCCGTCTCCGCGTTGACCGCGACCGAGTGGGAGGTGAACACCGGCACCCGCACGGTCGTCGGCGCGATCGCGAGGTCGGGCGCTTCCAGGATCTTCCGCGTCTCGTTGACGAGCTTCATCTCCTCGCCCGTGTAGCCGTTGTCACCGAAGCGGTCGATGTGGGGGATCAGGTTGAAGGCGATCTGGTGCAGGAAGTGCCGCGGAACGATCGCCTCCCCGCGTGCCCAGGCGAGCGTCTGCTGGCGCAGGTCCTCGATGCCGCTGACGCCGGCGCCGGAGACCGCCTGGTAGCTGGTCGCGATCACGCGCCGGAGCCGGGCCGCGTCGTGCAGCGGCTTGAGCGGCATCACCGTCACGATGGTGGTGCAGTTCGGGCAGGCGACGATCCCCGAGTGCGCTTGCGCCGCGTGGGGGTTGATCTCCGGCACGACGAGCGGGACGGCCGGGTCCATCCGGAAGGCGCTCGACTTGTCGATGACGATCGCCCCCGCCCGGACGATCATCGGGGCGAGCTCCTTCGACTGCGCCGAGCCGGCGGCGCAGAAGGCGATCTCCACCCCCCTGAACGCGTCGGGCGCGACCCGGCGGATGGCGAGCGCCTCGCCCCTGAACGTCACCGTCCTGCCGACGGACCGCTCCGACGCGAAGCACCGGAGCTCTCGAACGGGAAACTTCCGTTCCTCGAGGATCCTCAGCGTCGTCTGGCCGGCCGCCCCCGTGGCGCCGACGACGGCGACCGTGTAGCCGGACGCCATCAGTAGAGCTTCTCCAGCTCGCGGACGATCAGATCCCCCATCTCCCCGGTCCCCACGACCGTCGTCCCTTCCTGCCGGATGTCCGCGGTGCGATGGCCCTGCTCGAGCACCCGCAGCACGGCGCTCTCGACCTTCCCGGCGTCCACGGGCCGATCGGCCGAGTAGCGGAGCAGCATCGCGGCCGAGAGGATGGCCGCGATCGGGTTTGCGATTCCCTTGCCGGCGATGTCCGGGGCGCTCCCGTGCACCGGCTCGTACAGCCCGACGCGCCCGCCGATGGAGGCCGAGGGCAGCATGCCCATCGAGCCGGCCAGGATGGCCGCCTCGTCCGAGAGGATATCGCCGAAGGTGTTCTCGGTCACGATCGTGTCGAACCGCCTGGGGGTCTTGACGAGGGCCATGGCGCAGTTGTCGGCGAGCATGTGCTCGAGCGTGACGTCCGGGTAGTCGCGCGCCACGCCCTCGACGACCTGGCGCCAGAGCTGGGAAACGACCAGCACGTTCGCCTTGTCGACGGAGGTGAGATGGCCCCGCCGCTTCCGCGCGACCTCGAAGGCCACGCGGGCCACGCGCTCGATCTCTCCGGACGTGTACGCCATGGTGTTGACCGCCCGGGCGCTCCCGTCGGCGAAGTGCTCCACCCCCCGGGGCTCGCCGAAGTAGAGCCCGGCGGTCAGCTCCCGGACCATCATCAGGTCCGTCCCCTCGACCACCGATCGCTTGAGCGGCGACGCGTCGACCAGCATGGGGTAGCAGGTCGCCGGGCGGAGGTTGGCGTAGAGGTCGAAGTCCTTGCGGAGGGCCAGGATACCGCGCTCGGGACGTCGCTCGTGCGGAGCGTCGTCCCACTTCGGTCCGCCGACGGCGCCGAAGAGGATCGCCGTTGATTTCTCGCACAGTTCCCGTGTCGCGCGCGGCAGCGGCTCGCCCGTGGCGTCGATCGCCGCCCCGCCGACGGTCGCCTCCTCGAACTCGAAGGCGAGACCGGCCCCGCGCGCCACGGCCTTCAGCACCTTCACCGCCTCGGGTGTGACCTCGACGCCGATGCCGTCGCCCGGGAGCACCGCGATCCTGCAGGGGCCCGCGGTCACGCCGGCCTCCCGGTCGCCAGCCCCGTCTTCTTCGCCACGCATGTCACGAGGGTCTGCTCGGTGTTGGTCGTGCCCATCAGGGGCCGATCTCCTTGACCTTCTGGCCCGTCGGGCGAACGAGCCGGTTGAGCGCGCTGAGATAGGCGCGGGCGCTCGCCTCGATCACGTCGGTGGAGGAGCCCTTGCCCGAGACGACGGTCCCGTCGAAGTCGACCTTGACGGAGACCTCGCCGATCGCATCCTTTCCGGACGTCGCGGCGCGGAGGGCGTAGTCCTGGAGCCGTCCCTTGAGGCCCGTGATCGCGTCGATCGCGGCCAGCGCCGCATCGACCGGGCCATCGCCGATCCCCGAGTCCTGGAACACCTGCCCCTCCTTGCGGAGGCGCACCGTCGCCGACGGGATCAGGCCCGTTCCGCTGATCGAATGCAGGTAGTCGAGCGTGTAGGTCTCGGACACCTGGGTCGCCTCGTCCGCGACGATCGCCATCAGGTCCTCGTCGTAGACCTCTTTCTTCCGGTCGGCGAGATC
>CAZWXA010000178.1:0-7882 GCA_964637755.1 uncultured bacterium
ACCGACTGGCGGTTCCTAAACGAGATCAAGCGCGAGCTGAAGACGTGAGCGCGTGGAGAGGGAGCTTCGTGTCCTCATTGATGCGGGCACCGCTCGACTGGTGGCGTTCGTCACCGAGCTGTTCCGCGTCGCCCCAGGCGACTTGGTGGCGCTCGGCACGACCTATGTAAAGGGCTTGCAACTCCGGTTTCGTTTCGACGAGCTTGCGGTCGCACCCAGCTCGAACAACGTGAATGGCCTGGAGGTGCTCGAGTACGAACCGCGCGGGAAGGCCACGGTGCCCGGGGCTCACATGATCAAGGGAGTCCTTGTTCGGCAGGCCGATGCTTCTCTTCAAGCGATCGGCTTCTTCGTGAACGATCCCGGGTTGGCGGACTTGGCGGCGGCACGGCAGCTCGTGAGTCGCCTGATCGCTTCACTGACGCCAGGGGGGCGGATGTTGGTTTCTGGAGCGCGCGTTCGACCAGGTGGCACGCGACTAACGCTTGATCTTCAGGCCGAATACACTTCCTACGCGCAACGGGGGCCAGATTTCGACGTTTACTGGGTCGAGCATCTGGTTGCTGTTGACAAGCGGGCCGGGCGCCTGGGGATTTATTCTGGGCAGCATCCCCAGCGGCCGTCTGCTCCGGCGAAGGCCCGCCTCCTCCGGACGGCTCTGTTTGGAGTCGACACCGAATGGAGAGCATGGGAAGAGTCAGACGATAGTGGTTCGGGTGTCGTGTTTCACCAAGAAGCATTCATGAGGCCCGCGGATGCTAAAGGAGTCACAGTACACGTTTTCCTCTATGCTGTGTCAGATGCGGAGCGTGCGGCGTTTCAACGCATTGCGGAAACCGCGAGCTTCCAGTAACGGTGAGTGACGCGCGAGCAGACGCGGCGGCCGCCGAACATCCGGCTGGCGTCTCGGTGTTGCAAGCCCCTGCCCGTTTTCCTGCGACGCAATCGTCGGGGATGGGACGCACATGGCGATGGCTAACTCGCCATCACGGCAGCGGCCTTGGCGCTCGCGATGCTCGCCCCTCCTCGCCAGACCACGCAGGTGTCCCCCCCGGCGGCTCCCGCAAGTGCCACGGGCGACAGCAGGAGCTGGTGAGAACGCGCCCCCCGCTCGCGACTTGACCGGCGATATCCGACCCGCTAGACTCCCCTCGCGTCGGGCGGCGGTCGTGGCGGGTGCCCCTTGTGGTGAAGGCCGCGAACGGGCTCCTGGAGGACGGACCGCCCGGTAGGTCCCCCGCGGGCGCGGGGGGAAGCCAGGGAGGACGGTGGGCGATGGACGCTGAGTCCGAGGACCGGCACCTCGAGGAAACGGAGTTCTTGCGGCGACGCATCGCCGAGCTGGAGGGGCGCGAGTTCGACCGGGACCGCCTCGGCGATGAGGTCAGTCTGTTCCGCCACCTCGTGGAACAGAGCCTGGGCCTGATGTGCGTCCACGATCTGGACGGTAACCTGCTCTTCGTCAACGCGGCCGCCGGCAAGGCGCTGGGGTTTCGCCCGGAGGATGGTGTTGGCTGGAACCTGAGGCGGTTCCTGGCGCCGTCAGTCGAGAGCGAGTTCGACGCCTACCTCGACCGCATCCGCAACAACGGCGTGGACAGCGGTCTCATGCGTCTCGTCACGAAGGATGGGACCGAGCGGATCTGGCTCTACCGGAACATCCGCTACGAGGAGCGGGGGATGCCGCCGCGGGTGCTCGGTCATGCCCAGGATGTCACCGACCGCGTCCGCGCCGAGCAGGCCCTCAAGGAGAGTGAGCGGCGGTTCCGGCTGCTCGCCGACACGGCGCCCGTGCTGATCTGGATGTCCGATGCGGACGGCCGGTGCGTGTTTCTCAACCAGCCGTGGCTCGACTTCACTGGGCGGGCGCAGGAGGAGCAGCTGGGCGAGGGCTGGATCGAGAGCCTTCACCCCGGGGAGGTCGACCGCTTCGTGGAGGCGTACCGCGCGGCTGTCGCGGCTCACGCCCCGTTCCGGGCCGAGTACCGTCTCCGTGGCGCTGACGGCGAGTACCGCTGGATGCTGGGCGGCGGGGTGCCTCGCATCGAGGCCGGTGGGGCCTTCGCCGGGTTCATCGGGTCGTGCGTCGACGTCACGGAGACGCGGCGGGCGCGCGAGCGCCTCGAGGAGGTGCGCGACGAGTTGACCGTCCTCGTGGCCCAGCGGACGGCCGACCTCGAGCGCACCAACGAGCAGCTTCGGGCCGAGATGCGGCACCGGGCTCAGATAGAGGAAGAGGTGGCGCAGGCGCGCCGCATCGAGTCACTCGGGGTCCTGGCCGGCGGGATAGCCCACGAGTTCAACAACCTCTTGACGGTGATCGGCGGACGGAGCCAGCTGCTGCTCGAGCGGCTCCCACCCGACGAGCCGGTGCGCCACGGCCTGGACCTCATCCAGCGCGCGGCGCAGCGTGCGGGCGCGCTCACGCAGCAGCTTCTGGCGTTCGGCCGCCGGCAGCTGCTCCAGCCCCGGTTCGTCAGCCTGAACACGCTCGTGACGGGGCTGTCGCTCTGGCCGGTCATCGGCGAGCGCATCGAGATGACCCTGCGTCTGGAGGCGACGCTCCGGCTGGTCAGCGTCGATCCCGGGCAGTTCGAGCGCGTCATCCTCGATCTCGTCCAGCGCGCGCGCGAGGCGATGCCCGAGGGCGGACGGCTCGTTCTGGAGACGGCGAACGTCGACCTCGACGAGGTGTTCGCGCACGCCCATCCAGGTGCCCGCCCGGGACCCCACGTGCGGCTCACGATCCGCGACACGGGCCCCGGCATGGACGAGGCCACGCGGAGCCACGTCTTCGAGCCCTTCTTCCCGGCGGGCCCGCGCCGCGGGCTCGGCCTGGCCGCCGCCTACGGCGTCACCACGCAGCACGGGGGCTACATCGCGGTCGAGAGCGAGCCGGGTCGCGGCACGGCCTTCATGATCTACCTCCCGGCCGCCGCGAAGGCGGGCTCGGCCGATGCCAGGGTGCCCGCCGGAGGGCCGAGGGGGGCGGGGGGAACCGAGACGGTCCTGCTGGTCGAGGACGAGGAAGAGGTGCGGCTGCTCGCGCGGGACATCCTGCAGCAGCACGGCTACCGGGTGATCGACGCCGGGGATCCGGAGGACGCGCTCTCGCTGGCCGAGCGACACCCGGGGCCGATCCGCCTGGTCCTCACGGATGTCGTCATGCCGCGGATGAGCGGACCCGCCCTGGTGAATCGGCTTTCGGTGGTTCGCCCCGGCGTGAAGGTGCTCTACATGTCCGGGTACACCGCCGAGGCCCTGGGGCATCAGGGCGTGCTCGAGGCGGGCGTGACCCTTCTCGAGAAGCCGTTCACGCTGATGAGGCTGCTCGGCACGGTTCGCGAGGTGCTCGACGGGTAACCGCCCTCAGGCGGGGCCGAGGGCGCGGGCGGTCGCCTGGATCTGGCGCCAGGCGGCCTCGACGTGACGGCGGCGCGTCCAGGTCTGGCCGATCGAGAGGCGGATCGCGTACGCGCCGCGGACGCGGTTCTGCGTGAGGTAGAGTCTCCCGCTGTCGTTCAGCGTTTCCAGGAGCCGCTCGTTCAGCCGGTCGAGCACCGCGGGGTCGTGCGTACCCTCCGGGTGATACCGGAAGTTGACCAGGGCAAGGCTTCGCGGGGCCAGCAGCTCGAAGTCGGGGGCCGCCTCGATCCAGCCGGCCAGCTCGCGGGCGATGTCGATGTGCGCCGCGATCATCTCGCGGATCCCGTCGACGCCATACGACCGGATCACGAACCAGAGCTTGAGCGCTCGGAAGCGCCGGCCGAGCTGGACGCTCCAGTCGCGGTAGTCGATCACCTGCCCCCGCTCGCGCGACCGGAGGAACGCGGGCAGGACCTCGAGCGTGCGCACGAGCGCGTCCGGGTCGCGGACGAAGTGGGCCGAGCAGTCGAAGTTGGTGAACATCCACTTGTGCGGGTTGAACACGAAGCTGTCGACGTACTCGACGCCGTCGAGCATCCACCGGTGCTCCGGCAGCACGAGCGCGCTCCCGGCCCACGCGGCGTCCACGTGGAGCCAGACGCCGCGGCGCCGGCACACCTCGCCGATCGCGCGGAGCGGATCGACGGCGCCGACTCCGGTCGCGCCGAGCGAGGCGACGACGCAGACCGGGCGCGCGCCGGCGGCCACGTCCTTCTCGATCTCCGTCTCCAGCGCGTCGGGCCGCATGGAGAAGGCGTCGTCGACGGGGATCCTGCGCAGGTTCCGCCGGCCGAGGCCCGCGATCCTGACGTCCTTCTCGGTGGCCGAATGCGCCTCGGCCGAGCAGTAGACGGTGAGCCGCTCCCCCGCGCCCACGCCCTCCTCGTTGACGCGCCAGCCGGTCGCTCGCTCCCGGGCGGTCAGGATCGCGCAGAGAATCGCGCTCGAGGCGGAGTCCTGGATCACACCGGTGAAGCCGTCGGGGAGGCCGATCATCTGGCGGAGCCAGTCGAGCACTCGCGTCTCCAGCTCCGTGGCCGCGGGCGACGTCTGCCAGAGCATGCACTGGGCCCCCAGCGTCGCCGTCAGCATCTCGGCCAGCACCGAGGGTGGGCTCGAGTTCGCCGGGAAGTAGGCGAAGAAGGCCGGATGCTGCCAGTGCGTGATCCCCGGCAGCACGACCGACTGGAAGTCGGCGAAGATCGCCTCCATCGGCTCCCCGCGCTCGGGGGGCGAGGGCGAGAGGCGCGCCGCGATCTCACCGGGCTTCACCTGGGCGCGGACGGGGTAAGTCTCGACGTTCTCCAGGTAGGCGGCCATCCAGTCGACGAAGGCGTGGGCGTGGCGGCGGAAGTCCTCGATGTTCATGTTCGCCAGCATACCCCAGGTGCCGGGTCGCGCCGGGCGCCCCGCCGCCACACCCTGGCACGAGGAGGAGCAGCCCATGGAACGGGTGTTCTTCGGCGTCGGATCGCTGCTGGCCTTGATCGCGGTCGGGGCGGGCGCGTTCGGAGCGCACGCGCTCCGTGGCCGGGTCGCGCCCGAGATGCTGAGCGCCTTCGAGGTGGGTGCGCGGCACCACATGTACCACGCGCTCGGCCTGCTCGCGGTGGCGTGGGCGGTCACGCGGTGGCCGGGCAGCGCGCTGGCGGGCTGGTTCTTCCTCGGCGGTATCGTGCTCTTCTCCGGGAGCCTCTACCTGCTCGCCGTCACGGGGTGGCGGTGGCTCGGCGCCATCACCCCGCTGGGCGGGCTCGCGTTCATGCTCGGCTGGCTCACCCTGGCCTGGAGCGCCTGGAAGGCGCCGTGACAGGCGCAGGCCGCTGAAAGAGGGCGATCTGCGGCGTACCGGAGTACGCCTCAGTCGTCGCGCTCCATTCAGGCCGCGCCTCGCGCGAGTATCTTCCGATGGGGGTTAGGGGAAGATGCTTTCCGGCAGGAACGCGGAGACGATCCAGTTGGGCGCGTCCACGATCTCGCTGATCCTGAGATCCACGGCCACGCTCGAGACGATGTAGGCCTCCTCGCGCGAGAGGCCGCGCTCGCGGACCAGGTGCCCGATCATGTAGCGGATCGCCTGCTGCGCGGCGGCGAAGAGGTCGGGACCGTGCGCCGTCGTGGCGAAGTGTGACCCGCCCGCGGTCGCCGGGGCCCGCGGTCCCGGCGTCCGGAACTGCGGCTCGCGCAGATCGCGGCCAGGCTCCAGACCGAAGCGGAGCGTGACCCGCGCGCGCATCTCGACGGCCGTGACACAGACCTCGCCGTCGCCCTGGGCCGCATGGCCGTCCCCGACGCTGAAGAGCGCCTCATCCACCCACACGGGCAGGTACAGCGTCGTGCCCGAGGTCAGCTGCTTGATGTCCATGTTGCCGCCGTTCTTCCGAGGCGGCATGGTGCTGTGGCCGCCGGGCTCGTCGAGCGCGGTCCCCATCACGCCCGGGAAGGGAGCGGTGGGCACGGCGATGCGCGGGCGCGCCATGCGCGCGTGGGTGCCGTCGGAGAGGTCCCAGATCTGGAGAAAGGGCTCGGGGAACTCGCTCTCGGGCAAGAGCCCGCGGCCGGGGCGGATGGCCGTCCAGCCGAAGGCCGCCGCCGGTCTCACCTCGAGGACCTCCACGACCAGCGCATCGCCGGGGCGCGCGCCCCGGACGCGAACCGGCCCCGTCAGCGGGTGGCCGCGGAAGGGCCCACGCGCGAGGACGTCGGCGTGAATGGACGCCGGCGTGTAGAAGCCGTCGGCCGCGTCCCGCGTGTCGAAGACGACCGTGTCGCCGGGATCGATCTCGAGGAGCGGAGGCAGGGCGTTGTCCCACTCGTAGTGGACGCGCGCGGCATCGAGATGATGGAGGCTGGCCATGCGGGCGTGGCGCCCTCAGGACTCGGCAGCGGTGGCGTCGCCGGCCATTACGCGAGTCGACGCGCCCCCGAGGAGGGAGAGGCGGGAAGGCCGAGCGCGGTCGCTCAGCGCCGCGCCCCGTCGAGGGCGGCGACGATGGCGTCGACATCGTAGACGCAGCCGCCCCAGGTCCCGCCGCCCACCTGCTGGAGCGCGGCCCAGAGCCGCGTGTCGTCCGGCAGATCCGGATCGGGCGCCAGATCGGGCCGCGGCGACCGTGCCGCCAGGACGCGCGCGCCCTCCTCGGGACCGAAGATCGTCTCGCCGTGGCCCACGAGGTCGACGCTCCCTTCGAGCCGGTTCCGGTCCACGAGGATCCGGATGACGTCGCCCTCCCGCACACGGCCGATCGGGCCGCCCGCCAGCGCCTCGGGACCGACGTGGCCGATGCAGGCGCCGGTGGAGACGCCGGAGAAGCGCGCGTCGGTCAGCACGGCCACGTGCTTGCCCCACGAGAGGTGCCGGAGCGCCGAGGTGATCTGGTAGATCTCCTCCATCCCGGCGCCGATCGGGCCGCGGCAGATCAGGACCAGCACGTCGCCGGCCCTGATCCCGTCCGGCCCCTGGTTCTTGATGGCGGCGATCGCCGCGCGCTCGGTGGTGAACACGCGCGCGGGGCCCGTCTTGCGGTAGAAGCCGTCGGCGTCGACCACCGAGGGATCGATGGCGGTGCTCTTGATCACCGAGCCCTCGGGCGCGAGGTTGCCCCGCGGGAACGTCACGGTGCTCGTGAGTCCCGCGCGCCGCGCGCGTTCCGGGCTCATGATGACGTCGTCGGGGTCGACGCCGTCCACGAGCCGCAGCCGCTCCCTGAGCGCCTGGCGCCGGTCCGACGCCTCCCACCAGTCGAGCACCCGCCCGAGCCGATCGCCGGCCACGGTCAGACAGCTCTCGTCCAGCAGCCCCTCCCGCCGCAGGTGCAGCATCACCTCGGGCACGCCGCCGGCCAGGAAGACCTGCACCGTAGGGTGGTTTCGCGGGCCGTTCGGTAGTGCGTCCACGAGGCGCGGGACGCGGCGGTTCACGTCGATCCAGTCCTCGAGGGACGGCCGGCGTAGGCCCGCGGCATGGGCGATCGCGGGAATGTGGAGCAGGAGGTTCGTCGAGCCGCCGAACGCAGCGTGGACGACCATCGCGTTGCGGACGGCGGCGTCCGTGAGGATCTGGCGGGTCGTCACCCCCCGGGCGTCGAGGCTCACCAGCGCGCGGGCGGACCGGCGCGCCATGTCGAGCCAGATCGGCTGGCCCGACGGCGCCAGCGCGGAGTGCGGGAGCGCGAGCCCGAGCGCCTCGCCCACGACCTGGGAGGTGGCCGCGGTTCCGAGGAACTGGCACCCGCCGCCGGGCGACCCGCAGGCGCGGCAGCCGAGCTCGGCCGCTTTCTCCAGCGTCAGCTCGCCCTGGGCGAAGCGCGCGCCGATCGACTGGACCTTCCCCGCATCCTCGCCGTCCGCCGGCGGCAGCGTGACGCCGCCGGGAACCAGCACGCACGGCAGGTCCCGCATCGCCCCGAGCGCCAGCATCATCGCGGGCAGACCCTTGTCGCACGTGGCGATGCCG
>CAZWXA010000179.1:0-7793 GCA_964637755.1 uncultured bacterium
GAGGGCTGAGCCCGGCGCCCCGGACGCGGCGGCGGTCAGGTCCTGGCGCGCAGGAGCAGGGCGGCGCCGATCCCGAGGAAGACGACGTTGGCGGTCCAGGCGGCGATGATCGGTGGCAGGAGGTCGGCCTTGGCGAAGGCGAGGGCCGAGTAGTGGACCACGAGGTAGCCCGCCAGGATCGCGATCGCGAGGCCGACGCCGACGAGGCGCCCGCCGCGCGGTGACTGGAGCGCGAACGGGATCGCCACGAGCACCGCGACGACGTGGGCCAGCGGGGAGGCGAGCTTCGAGTGCAGGTCGACCAGGTACTTCCTGGCCTGATGCCCGCTCTCCTCGAGCCGCCTCACGTACGCCCACAGCTCCACGAAGCCCATGGCGTCCGCCGGCTTCTGGATCTCCATGAAGTCGTCGATCTTCTCGGGGAGGTCGAGAGCGGTGGCCATGAACGGCACCGTGACGATCCCCCCGTCCGGCCCGATCTCGCGGAAGGCGCCGTCCGAGAACTCCCACCCGCCGGGTGTCCAGTGCGCGAGCGCGGCGTCGAGCCGGTTCAGCAGCCTGAAGTTCCGGTCGACCTCCAGGATCGTCACGCCGTGCATGTCCCGCGTGACCGGATCGAGCAGCTCCAGGCGGAAGAAGCGGGTGTCGGCGCTGCGGAACCAGATCCGCGTCTGCCGCTGCAGGTGCCGCGGGATCTGTCCGCGGATCTTGACGCGGTCGATCTCCTCGCCGCGCTCGTTGAGGGCCGGGACGACCAGTTCCTGGAAGAGCCCGGAGAGGAGGGAGGTCAGGACCGCGAGGCCCAGGATCGGGACGCTGACGCGGTAGAGGCTCACGCCCGCCGCCTTGAGGGCCGTCAGCTCGTGGGAACGGCTGATCGTGAGGAAGAGAAAGATCGTGGCGACGAGCGTGACCACGGGCAGCCCGTCGTGCAGGAAGACGGGCAGGCGATAGAGGAAGTGCTCGAGGATGTAGTGGAGCGGCGGCTTGACGCGGAGGTACCGGTCGAGGGTCTGCAGCAAGTCGACGATCACGAACAGGACCGACGCGACCGCGAGCCCGATCGCGAAGTACCCGAGATAGGACCGGATCAGATACCGATCGATGACATGGGTCGAGTCCCGCGGCGGCCGGGGACCCTGGCGGTCGCGCGGCCGTAGGGGAGACCTGTCCCAGAGGTCTCCGAGGCGACCGAGGGCCGCCGAGGACAGGCGGGACCTCCCGGCCGGGATGCCCCGAAGGTCCCTCCTGAAGAGGGCCCCGGCGAGGCCGGAGAAGAGCAGGTTCGGCAGCCAGATCGCGAACCAGGGGGCCAGGCGTCGCGAGAGGGCAAGGCTCTCGAGGGAGGTGAGGAGCAGGTAGTACGCGACGATGATCGCGAGCGTGCCGGTGAGCGCGAGGCTCCGTCCGCCGCGGTGCGATCGGATGGCCAGCGGAAAGCCGACCACCGCGAAGACGATCGCGGCGACCGGCAGGGCGAAGCGCTTGTGGTACTCCACCTGGTACGGGGCAGCCGGCTGGCCCTGGGCGCGAGCGTCGCGGATCGCGGCGCCGAGCGAGCGGAGCGAGAGATTCCTCTCGGGTTTCTCCGATCTCGCCGTGCTCCTGAAGGGTGACTGCAGGGAGAGGCTCATGTCGTAGATGCCGAAGGCGGTGTAGCGGTACCGGCTCGCGGTCGCGGCGCCGCCGAAGGGGGTTGCCGGCTCCTCGGCCCCCGGCCGCCGCGTCTTCGGGTCGAGCGCCGGGGCCGGCGCCACGTCGCTCTCGTTGATCGCCCCGTCGATGAGCCTGAGGGTGATCCGGCGGTTCGCCTCGTCGGTGAGGAGCCGCCCCTCGCGCGCCGTCACGATCCGGGTGAGCTTCGGATCGCGCTCGTCCGACAGGAGCAGGCCCTTCAGGGCCACCTGGGACGGGCTGATCTCCTCGAGGTAGATCACCAGGTCGCCGAAGGAGGTGTTGAAGAGCCGCTCCCGGAGGCCGCTGGCCGCGCGCGTCTGCAGGATCTTGAAGAGCTGGCCCTGGAACACCGCGTTCGACGCCGGGTTGACGACGAGGGTCAGGACCGCGGTCACGGCGGCGACGACGAGGGTCGCGAGGAGGACCGGGCGCAGGAGGCGCAAGGGGCTGACGCCGACGGCCCTGAGGGCGACGATCTCGAGGTCGGCCGCCAGCCGACCGCCCGCCAGCAGGATCGCGACCAGCAGGGCCATCGGCAGCGAGTGGGCCAGGAACGAGGGGAGCATGTACACGAGGAGCTGGAGCACGAGCGGGAAGGGGACGCCCTTCGTGATGACGAGGTCGGTCAGGCTGTAGATGCGGTCGATCACCAGGAAGAAGGTGAACAGGCCTCCGCCGAGGACGAACGGCAGGAGGATCTCCCGGAGGACGTACCGATCGATGACGCGGATCAACAGGCTGGCTCCGGGCCTGTTGTACCATAGCGCCGTGGCCCAGAGCCTCCCTCGTGCGGGTTGGGGAAAACCCCGCAGGCCGCGAGGCGTGCTCGTGGCCGTGGTCGCCGGGCTCCTGCTGTCGGCCCCGCAGGCCGCGGGCGGGGGGGCGAGCGTGGACCGCCTCGACCGCTTCCGGGATCTGGCGCGCGCGCGGCTCGCGACCGCGGGCCTCCTCGAGGCCGAGGACGCTCGCGGGCTCTCCCGCGAGGTGTACGACCTTCTCGACCAGGAGATCCTGGAGAGCCTCGGCAGCGGGGGCGTGTTCGCGAGCGAGGGCTTCCTCCAGGATCGAGTCGACGGGTTCAACGAGGCGTGGGGAGGCGTCGCCCTGCGCGTCGTCCGCCTCGGGCGCGTGGTCGCGGGGACCTTCCACCTGGGCGATGCGACGGAGGGGAACAGCGTCCGCGTGTACGGCACGTACCGGGGCGAGGCCGTGGTGCTCGGAATCATCCACGGGGACGGGATGCCGGCGCTGCATCCGCTCCCTCTGGCCACGGCCGAAAAACCCCAGTTCCTCGTGGTCTGGGAAGGCGCGCCGACCGGTCGGGGCACGACGCCGCTCCGCATCGATCTCGTTCGCGTGGGGCGCGACTCGCTCGAGACTGTCTGGGGCACGGCCAAGGTCCTCGGCAGCGACCTGCAGACCTGGAGCCACGCGGTCCGCGGGCACGAGGTGCGGCTGCGCTACGAGCTCCGGTACCCGGGCTGGGTGCCGGGGTGCGAGGGACAGACGGAAGGCGAGGACCTCTATCGATACGTTCCGGCGCGGCAGACGTTCACGCTGGTCCGGCGGCGCCTGTACAGCCCCTGGCACCGGCAATTCCGCGCCGTCGTCGACACCCTCTTCCGGGCGCTCCACGCGGCCGACGGCCGGGTCCTCGACGCCCTCGTGCCGGACGCCCGCGTGCGTGCCGCGCTGCCGGCCGCGCTCGAGCCGGAGCCCGCGTGCGACGCTCCGGAGGGCTCGCCTCCCGCAGCCGTCAGCGTGGCCGCCACCCTCGGAGTCGAGCGGCGTCCGTGGGCCCTGACCTTCCGGCGCGCCGGATCGGCCTGGCGGCTCGCCTCCGCCGCCCCGGTGAGACGCGGTGATACAATGCCTCCTCGTCGCGAGTCCGATGACCGCCATTTCTGACCGCTACGACCCTTCGCAGGTCGAGCAACGCTGGTACCGGGTGTGGAAGGAGCGCGGGTACTTCCGCGCCGAGTCCACCTCCTCGAAGAAGCCCTACTCGATCGTGATCCCTCCGCCCAACGTCACGGGCTCCCTGCACATGGGCCACGCGCTCAACAACACCCTCCAGGACGTGCTGATCCGGATGAAGCGGATGGACGGCTTCAACACGCTCTGGATGCCGGGGACCGACCACGCGGGCATCGCGACGCAGAACGTCGTGGAGCGCCAGCTCGCGGCCGAGGGCAAGACCAAGGAGGACCTCGGGCGCGAGGCGTTCGTGGCGCGCGTGTGGAAGTGGAAGGAGGAGTCCGGACGGGTCATCATCACCCAGCTCGAGCGGCTCGGCGCGTCCTGTGACTGGTCGCGCGAGCGGTTCACGATGGACCCGGGACTGTCGGCGGCGGTCCGGGAGGTGTTCGTCCGCCTCTGGGAAGAGGGGCTGATCTACCGCGGCGATTACATCGTCAACTGGTGCCCGCGCTGCCAGACGGCGCTCTCGGATCTGGAGGTCGAGCGCGAGGAGCGGGACGCCGAGTTCGTCTACATCCGCTACGGTCCGCTCACCCTCGGCACGGTGCGTCCCGAGACGAAGCTCGGCGACACCGGGCTGGCCGTCCACCCGAAGGATCGCCGGTACCGGCGGTATATCGGCCAGACCCTCGAGGTGCCCTCGGTCGAGGGGACGATCCGGATGCAGGTCGTGGCCGACGAGGCGGTCGACCCAAAGTTCGGCACCGGGGTCATCAAGGTCACCCCGGGCCACGATCCGGTCGACTTCGAGATCGGGCGCCGGCACAACCTCCCGGTGCGCACGGTGATCGGCTTCGACGGGCGGATGACCGGGCTGGCTGGCAAGTACGCGGGGCTCGACCGGTTCGAGTGCCGCACGCGGATCATGCAGGACCTCGCGGCGCTCGGGCTCATCGAGCGCGTGGAGCCGTACCGCCACGCCGTCGGCGTCTGCTACCGGTGCAAGACGGTGGTCGAGCCGCTCGTCTCGAAGCAGTGGTTCGTGCGGACCCGGCCCCTGGCCGAGCCTGCCATCGAGGCGGTCCGCTCGGGCCGCACCCGGATCGTCCCCCGGGCCTGGCGCACGACGTACTTCGCCTGGATGGAGAACATCCGGGACTGGTGCATCTCCCGCCAGCTCTGGTGGGGCCACCGCATCCCCGTCTGGTACTGCGACGGGGACGGCAGCACGCACGTCTCCCGGGTCGACCTCTCCGCGTGCCCGGAGTGCGGCGGCACCGTGCATCAGGACACGGATGTGCTCGACACGTGGTTCTCGTCGGGACTCTGGCCCTTTTCCACCCTCGGCTGGCCGCGGGAGACGCCGGAGATGAAGACGTTCTACCCGACGGCCTGCCTCGTGACTGGGTTCGATATTCTGTTCTTCTGGGTCGCGCGCATGGCGATGCTGGGGCTCAAGTTTGCGGGCGACGTCCCCTTCCGCGACGTGTACATCCACGCCCTCGTGCGCGACGCCGAGGGGCAGAAGATGTCCAAGTCGAAGGGCAACGTGATCGACCCCCTCGTCGTGATGGAGCGCTTCGGCACCGACGCCTTCCGCTTCACGCTCGCGGCGCTCGCCGCGCAGGGGCGGGACATCCGCCTCGCCGAGGAGCGGATCGAGGGATACCGGAACTTCGCCAACAAGCTCTGGAACGCCGCGCGGCTGGTCATGTCGAACCTCGACGGCTACGATCCCCGCCTCGCCAGGTCGGCGCCCCCCTCCCTCGCCGACCGGTGGATCCGGAGCCGGTTGAACGCCGCGATCGGCGCCGTCCGGAAAGCGCTCGACCGGTACCGGTTCAACGAGGCGGCCTCGGCGATCTACCAGTTCCTCTGGCACGAGTACTGCGACTGGTACCTGGAGATCGCCAAGCGGGCGCTCTACCGCGCCGATGCACCGGCGCAGCGCGCGCGCACCCAGGTGACCCTCGTCGAGGTCCTCGAGACGACGCTCCGGCTCCTGCACCCGTTCATGCCGTTCATCACCGAGGAGATCTGGCAGCGGCTCCCCCACGCTGGCGAATCGATCATGATCGCGCCCTTTCCCAAGGCGTCGCGGACCAGGACCGACCCCGTGGCGGAAGCGGAGATGGCGCCGATCATCGGGGTCATCAACTCCGTGCGGAACATCCGGAGCGAGAGCCGGGTGCCGCCGGCGATCGAGCTCCTGGTGACGGTCAGGGCGGCCGATCCGGATCAGGCCGCGATCCTCCGTGACGCCACGCCGCTGATCAATGCCCTGGCCCGCTGCGCCGCGACGATCGCCCCGGAGGCGACGCGCCCGCCGAACTCCGCCTTTGCCGCCGTCGACTCCGCCGAGGTTTTCGTGCACCTCGCGGGCGTCGTGGACCTCGCGGCCGAGCGCCAGCGGCTCGCCCGGGAGATCAAGAAGGCCGGCGACGACATCGCGTTTCTCGAGGCGAAGCTCGCCCGTCCGGAGTTCGTGGAGCGGGCGCCGGGGGAGGTCGTGGAGCGCGAGCGGATCCGGCTCGACGAGCAACGCCGCCTGAGCGCCAGGCTCGCCGAGAGCCTCCAGTGGATCTCCGAGAGCCCGCCGGACGCCTGACGCGGCGTCGCTTCGGGGCCGTCATCCACCGATTCGGCGAGGTCGACTCGACCCAGACCGTCGCGCGGAATCTGGCGGCGGCGGGAGCGCCGGAGGGCACGGTGGTGACGGCGGAGCACCAGGTGTCGGGGCGCGGGCGGGCCGGCCGGTCGTGGCACGACCGGCCCGGCGAGAACCTGCTGTTCTCGGTCGTCCTCCGTCCGGCGATCGAGGCGGCCGCGGTGCCGCAGATCTCCCTGCTCGCGGCGGTCGGGGTGGCGGAAGCCGTGGAGACCGTCACCGGACTCGCGCCCGGCATCAAATGGCCGAACGACCTCGTGATGGACGGCCGGAAGTGCGCCGGCGTCCTGGCGGAAGCGACCTCGGACGGAGCCGCGGTGGCGCGGGTCATCCTGGGGATCGGGATCAACGTGAACCAGACCGTGTTCCCCCTCGAGCTCTCGGCTGGCGCGACCTCGCTCGCGCTCGCGCGCGGCGGTCCGGTCGACCGGTGGGAGCTGCTCGCGGCGCTTCTCGCCAGGCTCGAGGCGCGCTACGATGCCTTTCTCGATCGCGGGTTCGCGGCAGTCCATGGGGAGTGGTGCCGGCGAGCCCTCACGCTCGGGCGGCCGGTCCTGGCCGGCGAGGTGCGCGGGATCGCGGAGGGGCTCGATCACGACGGCGCGCTCCTGGTGCGCGATGCCGCGAATCGTGTGCGTCGCGTCCTCGCCGGCGACGTCCGGGAAGGTTCCCCGCTCCGCGCGGCCGATGAGCCGCCCGTGGCCGGTGACCGTCGTTCACCCAGCAGTCGGACCGGCGAGGTCGACGATGCTGCTCGTGGCTGATGTGGGGAACACGAACACGGTGGTCGGGGTGTACGACGGAGAGCGGCTCGTCGCCTCGTGGCGACTCACGAGCCGGCGAGAGCAGACGGCCGACGAATACGGAGTCTTGCTGCAGTCGCTGCTCCGCACGCGCGGCCTCGATCCGGGGCAGGTGAGCGACATCGCGATCTCCAACGTCGTGCCGCCCGTCCAGCAGGCGCTCGAGGGGATGTGCCGCGCGCACTTCGGCGTGTCACCCTTCTTCGTCGAGCCGGGGGCGAACACGCCGATCCGTCTCGTGGTCGACCAGCCGGGGGAAGTCGGTCCGGACCGCGTGGTCAATGCGGTGGCCGCGCGCGCCCGCTACCGGGTCCCCCTGATCGTGATCGACTTCGGCACCGCCACCACGTTCGACTGCGTCAACGCGCGCGGAGAGTTCATCGGCGGCGCGATCGCGCCCGGGATCACGACCGCGGTGGACGCCCTCCTGAGCCGGGCGGCCCGACTCTACCGGGTCGAATTGGTGCGCCCCAAGGATGCGATCGGACGGAACACGGTCACCAACATCCAGTCGGGGATCGTGTACGGCTACGCGGGGCTGGTGGACGGGATCGTCGAGCGCATGCGCGCGGAGATGGACGGCACGGTATCCGTCATCGCCACGGGCGGGCTCGCCCCGCTCATCGCGGATGTCGCCAGGTGCATCCAGCACGTCGATCCTGACCTGACCCTCGAGGGGCTGCGCCTGGTGTGGGAGGGGTCCCGGCCTCGCTGATGAGGCGGCC
>CAZWXA010000180.1:0-7722 GCA_964637755.1 uncultured bacterium
CGAGGGCGCCTACCACGGCACCCACGACTGGGCCCTCGTGAGCGTCGCGCCGGATCCCTCCGCGGTGGGGACCCGGCGACGGCCGAGACCGGTCGCGTCCTCGAGCGGCATTCCACCGGAGATCGTCCGGAACGTGGTCGTGCTGCCGTGGAACGACGCCGACGCGTGCGAGGAGATCATCGCCCGGGAAGGGGCGAATCTGGCCGCCGTGCTGGTGGACCCACTGCTCGGGATCGGCGGGATCCTCCCCCCGCGCGAGGGGTTCCTCGAGCGGCTCCGGTCGATCACCCGGGAGCACGGGATCGTGCTGATCTTCGACGAGGTCATCTCCTTCCGGGTGGCTGCCGGCGGCGCCCAGGAACGGTTTGCCATCCGGCCCGACCTGACGACGCTCGGCAAGATCATCGGGGGCGGGCTGCCGGTCGGCGCCTTCGGCGGACGCGGCGATATCATGGCCGCCTTCGATCCGCGGAAGGGCGGCGCCCGCATCAGCCACGGCGGCACGTTCAACGCGAACCCGCTGACGATGGCCGCGGGGCTGGCGACGCTGTCCGCGCTGACGCCGGAGGCGTACGCGCGGCTCGACGCGCTCGGCGAGCGGCTCCGGGGCGGCGTCGCGGCGCTCTTGCGGAAGCGGAGGCTTGGGGCCCACGTGACCGGCGTCGCCTCGCTCTTCTGCCTGCACTGGACGGCGAAGAAGCCCGTGGACTATCGATCGAGCCGGCCGGCCGACCCCGGGCGCCCGCTCGACGTGTTCCGGGGGCTGCTGAACGAGGGCATCGTGCTGAGCCAGCGCGGCCTGGGCGCCTGCTCCCTCGCGATGACCGATGCCGAGATCGACCGGTTCGTCGGAGCGCTCGGCACCGTGCTGGAGACGGTGAGCGCGCCGCGTCAGGAGGCGGCGGGCGGGAGCCGGGGCGACGCGTGAGGGGCGGGGATCGGGATGAGATCGGAGGTCAATGAACATGGCGACACGAGACATCGATCTGAACTGTGACATGGGCGAGAGCTACGGCCGCTGGACGCTCGGCGCCGATGCCGAGATCATGCCGTTCATCACGTCGGCGAACATCGCCTGTGGATTTCACGGCGGCGATCCCCACGTGATGCGGAGGACCGTCGAGCTGGCGCACACGCACGGCGTGGCCATCGGGGCACACCCGGGCTTGCCCGACCTCATGGGTTTCGGCCGGCGCCGGATGGACGTGACCCCGCAGGAGGTCCGCGACTACATCGTCTACCAGACCGGTGCGCTCCGCGAGATGGTGACGCTGGTGGGCTCGGCGCTCCAGCACGTCAAGCCGCACGGCATCCTCTACAACATGATGGAGGCCGACGAGGAGCTGGCGGAGGCGGCCGGGGCCGCCTCGCTCTCGATGAAGCTCATCCTGATGACGGCCGCGTCGGGGACGTTCGATGCCCGCTGCCGGAAGATGGGCGCCCGGGTGGCGAGCGAGGGCTTCGCCGACCGCGCCTACCAGGTCGACGGCCGCCTCGTGTCGCGAAAGGTCGAGGGCTCGCTGATCACCGATCCCGGGAAGGCGGCGGCCCAGGCGGTGCGGATGGCGACGGAAGGCAAGGTGCGGACGCTCGAGGGCGTCGAGATCGACATCTCCGTCCAGACGATCTGCTGCCACGGCGACACGCCGGGCTCCCAGACCATCGTGCGGGCGGTCCGCGAGGCTCTCGAGAAGGCCGGCTGCACGGTGAGACCGCTCCGTGACTGGCTCCGGCCGGCATGAGGCGCGGGGCATCGGTCGCTCGCGCCGTCCTCTCGGCCTCGATCGCGCTCGGCCTGGCCGGCTGTGCGGCGAGGCCTCTTCCGCGGGCGACGCCCCTCCGCAGCCAGAACGAGCGCGATCTCGCCTGGGACTCGCGGACCTGCGCGTGGGCCGCCCAGGATGCCTCCGGCTATGACCCGGAGCTGTCCGCCGAGGAGAACACGGTCGTCGATTTCTTCGTGCGGGGCCGCATCGATCCTCCCGCCCGCCCCGGTGCGGAGGCGCGCGACACCTCGCCCGCTGCCGGCGCCGGCCAGGCGAGCCCGCTGCTCCGGCCGGAGCTGGGTGGCGGCGGTCCGGGGACGTTCGAGCAGGAGTACAGGCGCTGCATGGCCGGCCGTGGCTACGAGGTATCGAGGTGGGTGCAGGAGGAGAAGGTCAGATGAAGCCGACACCATGAGGCTCTGCGACGAGCTGCTCCAGGGAGCCGTCGATCTGCACCAGCACGCCGCGCCGAGCCTCTTCGAGCGGGTCGCGGACGACATCGGCCTCGCGCTCGAGGCCAGGGCCCGCGGGATGCGCGGCGTCCTGCTCAAGGCGCACGAGCAGGATACGACCGGCCGCGCCGCGCTCGTGCGCCGCCAGGTGTCGGGCATCGAGGCGTTCGGCGGCATCGTGCTGAACCAGCACACGGGCGGGCTCAACCCCGTCGCGGTCGACAACTCGATCAAGCTCGGCTGCCGGATGGTCTGGATGCCTACCCTGTCCGCCCAGCACCACATCGAGTACTTCGGCGGCAGCCACTTCGGCCGGGCCATGAAGAGCAAGACCGAGTCGCGGACGGAGTCGCGGGGGATCGGGGTGCTCGACGCGGAGGGCGCGCTCGTGCCGGCCGTGCGCGAGATCCTCGACCTGATTGCGAGCGCGGGGGTCTGCGTGTCGACGGGGCATCTCTCGCCCGCGGAGATCAGGGTGCTCGTCCGGGAGGCGCGGCGGGCGGGCGTGACGCGTGTGCTCGTGACGCATCCCGACCTTGCCCTCTCCGGGCTCTCGGTAGAGGAGCAGAAGGCCCTGGCGGCCGAGGGGGCCGTGCTCGAGAAGGACATCATCACGATGATGCCCGCCTGGCAGAGCGTGAGCCTCGAGCAGATGACCACGTCGATCCGCGAGATCGGCCCAGGGCACTGCGTGCTCGCCACCGACTTCGGCCAGCTCCATCATCCGATTCCGCCCGAGGGGCTCCGCATGTTCGTGCAGATGCTGCTCGAGCAGGGGATCAGCCCGGACGAGATCCAGACGATGATCGTGGAGAATCCCGCCCGCTTGCTCAACCTGCCGTAGCAGGCCGCTCGGAAAGGTCCCGAATTAGTGGACCGTTCCGCGCGGCCTGCTCGCCGTCTCACCGGTCGAGCCAGGCGGCCATCAGCCGACCGCCATAGTCGTGGCCGATGTTCGGACCGAAGTTCTTCACGTGCCGGTCCCAGGCGGCGACCGCGACGACCGAGGGCCCGTAGAGGTAGTAGGCCTGCTGGGCGAGATAGCGCTGGATGTCGTACACGATCTCGCGTCGCTTCGCCACGCTCTGGGTCCGGCGCTGGAGCCGGATCATCTCGGTCAGCTTCGGATCGTTCACGCCGCCGGCGTTCAGCGCCTGACCGGGCACGTAGTAGCGAGACAGGTAGCTGTCGGGATCGGTCCAGAAGCCGAAGAGCCCCGACGCCATGTGGTCGAACTTCCCGAGGACGGTGCTCGAGATATACGCGCCGTACTCCTTGAGCCGGAGCTCGGCCTCGATCCCGATCCCCTTCAGGTTCCTCCGCCCGACCTGCACGGCGTCCATCCAGTCCGGTCCGTACCCCGCCGTCGTCTCCAGCGTGGTCTTGAAGCCGCCGGGGTAGCCCGCCTCGGCCAGGAGCCGCGTGGCCTCCGGAATGTTCTGCTCCCCGATCCTGCGGCTGTCCACGGGAAGCTCGTCGAGCGGGATCGACCACTCCTTGAACGCGGCCGGTACCGCCGGGTTCAGCGCTCCGTGCCCGAGGGACCAGGCGTTGCTCTCGAGCGTCTCCCTCCAGTTGCCGGCGATCGCCATCGCCCGGCGAACGCGGAAGTCCTTGAAGGGAGCCTGGTCGAGCCTCATCCACGTGATCCCGCCGAAGACCACGGTGTGCTCCGCGGTCTGCAGGCCCGGCTTGCGCTGCCGGGCGAGGTCCAGGTCGAGTCGGCGGACGATCATGCCGTAGTCCGGCGCGAAATCGTACTTCCCCGCGAGCCACGCGGCGCGCCGCGAGGCGGGGTCCGGGTCGATGGTCAGCTCGACGCCCTCCGCGTAGGGGAGGCCCTGGACGAAGTAGTGGGGGTGCCGCACGAGGGTCAGACGCACGCTGGGCTCGTATCGCTCGAGCATCCACGGGCCGGTTCCGATGCAGGCCTCGGCCTTCTCGAGGTCTCCGTACGCCTTCACCGCCTCTCTCGGCACGATCCAGGTCGATGTCGAGGCCAGCACGTCGAGGAACCACGCGAAGGGCTCCCGGAGCGTGAACCTGACCGTGTGGCGGTCCGGTGCCTCGATCGTGTCGATCTGATCGAGGACCCCGCGGTTCGGGTTGCCCGGGGTGGAGAGGAAGCGCTCGTAGGTGTACTTGACGTCGTCCGCGGTGAGCTCCCGTCCGTCGACGGGGGGCTTCGGGTGCCAGCGGACCCCCCGCCGGAGCTTGAAGACGTACGTGGTCTCGTTGGGCTGCGCCCACGATTCCGCGAGGTCCGGCTCTACCGGGAGCGTGCCGGGCCGCACCGCGGGTCCCGCCTTCACCTTCACGAGACGGCTGTGCGTGAAGGACAGGTTCGTCATGGTCCGGAACGAAAGGGTCTGATGCGGATCGAACCCGAGGGGGTCCTCACCGCGGATGCGAAAGATCCCCCCGCGCTTCGGTGTCTCGGCCCCGGCCGTCTGCGTGCGCGGGTCGACCACGGTTCCGGCTGCCAGGGCGGCGAGCGCGCCGCCTCCCAGCTTCAGCAGATCCCGACGGTTCATGATGGGCGTTCAGCGGTCTCGCAGCAGCAGCATGACGATGCCGGCGAGCATCGGAATCCAGAGACCGTGGATCACGTAGCGCTGGTACCGCTCCGCGTCACGCCACCAGGCGAGCATCGCCCCGCCGATGGACGCCAGGACGAGCGCCAGCAGCAGACCGTTCCACGGCAGCGAGACGGTGACGGCCACGGGCAGCAGGAGCGATGCGCCGGCCAGCTGCAGCGCGAATGCCAGCCGCGCGGTCGCCCCCGGCCCGAGGATCATCGGGACCGTCACGGCGCCGCCCAGCCGGTCACCGCGCATGTCCCTGATGTCCATCAGCAGCTCACGCCCCACGATGAACAGCACGACCGCGATCGGGAACAGATAGTAGAGGGGACGATACCCCAGGACGACCACGTCGAACCAGACGAGGGTGCTGGAGACGACGGCGGTGTAGACCGTCTTCGACGCGGCCAGCCGCCTGACGACGACGTTGTACGACCACATGCCGAGGATGAACACGGCATACAGGAGAAGGTCGGCCCTTCCCCGCGCCTCGTACACCCCGGCCAGCAGCGCCGCCACGAGCAGCACGAGAGCGGCGGCCAGGACGCCGCTCTCGCTCAGGGCGCCTCGTGGGATGGCCCGGTGGGGGTTGTTCACGCGGTCCTTGCTCGCGTCGTGGTAGTCGTTGAGCGCGAATCCCCCGAGCGCGCCGAGGACGAACGGCACGGCGCGGAGGAGGGCCGCCAGCGGGGCCACTCCCGTGAACAGCGCGGGGAGGAAGACCGTGGCGCCCATCAGGAGCGCGGTGGGCACGCGCGTGGTCTGGAGCAGGCCCGAGACGGCTCGAGTCACCTGGCCGGCACGAGTCCCGGAAAACCGACCGGGCTGGCGGCCCGCGTCCTGGGCGTCACCGGCCGGGGCTCTCGCGGTCGAGGCCCGGGACGGATGTCGTCCGGGGGTCCTCCGCCGCGGTCCGCTCGAGCCAGAAGCGCATGTCCATCTCGCGGAAGAGCTCGGTCGCCCTCTCGAAGTGCTCGACCGCCTCCTCCGTTTCGCCCCGCGCGCGGCACAGCCTGGCGAGGCCGAGGTGGCAGTGAGCGAGCAGCGGGCGCATGCCGAGGTGCTCGGCGAGGGCCTGCGCGCGGCGATAGGAGTCCTCCGCCGCCTCGAAGTCGCGCGCTTCGCGGCGCGACGCGACCTCGCCGATGAGCCTGAGCGTCCAGGCCTCGTAGCCCCGCTCGGAGTGCCGGAGCGACAGGGTGTGCGCCCGCGCGGCGGCCTGGGCGGCCTCGTCCGTCCTGCCGGCCTGCAGGTACCCCTCCGCGAGGAACCCGACGAGCAGCGACCGGCCGAACATGATCCGCAGCGACAGCGCAGTCTCCACGGCCTTCTCGAGCAGCGGGATTGCCTCGGAGACCCGCCCCGAGCGGGCGTACGCCGCGCCCAGCATGGCCGCGACGTAGGGGAAGAGGATCCGGATGTCGGTGGCCTGGCAGAGCATCAGGCCCTGCTCGAGGATCCGCATGGTCTGGTCCAGATCACCCCGGCGCAGGTGGGCGTAGGCGACGCCGCACGCGGCGTAGATCCGGTTGTACGGGTGCTTGACCGCGTCCGCGATCCGCACCCCGTCCTCGCCGCAGGCGATCGCCTCGGCGAACCGTCCCTGTTCGGCGAGCGACCAGGCCAGCCAGGTCCGCGAGAAGACCGCAGGGAGCCCGGTCAGGCCGAAGCGCTCCCGCACCAGATGACCCGTCAGGGCCTCCACGTTCTTCTGGTGGGACTCGATCGCCCGCCGGTAGTCGGCCCGCTGGAGGTCGACCAGGCCGAGGTACAGGTTCGCCACGACCCGGATCCCGATCTCGTCGATGGCCTCCGCGATCGCCAGCGCGCGGCGCCCGTAGTCGAGCGCCAGATCGTAGTCGAGGCTCGCCAGGAAGGAGAAGTTGAGGTATGCGAGCACCCATCCCAGGCGGCGCTGGTCACCGAGCGCCTGCGCGAGACGTTCCGCCTCGCGCAGGGATTCCCGGAGGCGCCCGAACTCGCCGAGCGCCAGGAGCGGGCTGCGGAGATCGAACCGGATGTCGATCGCCTGCTCGAGCGTGAGGCGGCTCTCCGGAAGGTGCCCCAGCGCTGCGAGCGCCTGCTCGTACCACGTGACGGCTTCCCGGTTGGCCGAGCGATCGAACGCCCTGATACCCGCCTGGCGCAGATAGACGACGGCCTTGTCCCACACCTCGCTGCGGAACGAGTGCTGGGCGAGCTCCTCGGCATGCTCGTGGAGCCGGTCGGCGTAGAGCCGCTCGATCACCTCGACGATGCGGGTGTGCAGCGCCCGCCGGCGGTCCTGGAGCAGGCTCCCGTACGCGACCTCGTGCGTCAAGGAATGCCGGAAGGTGTACTCGAGGTCGGGGAAGAGCTGCGTCTCGTAGAGGAACTCGGCGGCCTGGAGCCGGGCCAGGCTGCTGCGCACGGCGTCCTCGCTCTCCTCCGCGATCGCCTGGAGCAGGGAGAATCGCACCTCCTTGCCGACGACCGAGGCGGCCTGGAGCAGCCGCTTGTCCTCGGGCGAGAGCCGGTCGATGCGCGAGGCCAGGATGGCGGTCGCGGTGGCCGGAATCTGGATGCTCTGCGGGGTTCTTGCCAGGTGGTAGGCGCCGGGCTCGCCCGTGAGGACCCGGGTCTCGACGAGCGTCCTGACGCTCTCCTCCAGGAAGAAGGGGTTACCTTCGGTCCGCTCGATCAAGAGGCGCTTAAGTGGCTGGAGACCGGCATCGCTCCCGAGCAGAACATCAAGCAGTTCTCCGGCGTTCTCCAGCGGCAAGGGGTCGATCTGGAGCTGCCGGTAGTAGCTCTTACCGCCCCACGCGTGCTGATATTCGGGCCGGTAATTGACGAGCAGCAGTAAGCGCGCCGTCGGCACGCTCTCGACCAGGCTGTCGAGCAGGGCCTGGGTCTCGGCGTCGATCCAGTGCAGGTCCTCGA
>CAZWXA010000181.1:0-7694 GCA_964637755.1 uncultured bacterium
GCGACGAGGCCCGCTGGGTCACCGGCCACACCCTCGTCGTCGACGGCGGCCTCACCCTGACCACCAGATGAACATGCGAGGCGCAGCCGAGCGTTCCCTATGGCAAGCGCCGCGAAGGCGGCGCGTCGCTGGTAATGAGGGCGACTTCACAACCTCCCCACCATCGAGAGCGGATCGTGTCGTCGCCGGTGATGAGGGCGCGAGCATGACCGCCCAACCCTGCCCGCACCCCGCGCGTGTCCCTGGTGCTCACGGCGTCGCCGGAGGGCAGGCGACATGGCCATGACGTTCGGGCTGCACGCGATCCAGCAGGACGCCTCAATCGAGGAGTTCAGGACACTCTGGCGGTGGGCAGACGCGGCCGGGTTCGACTGGATCTCGGCGTGCGATCACTTCGAGGAGTCGCCGCCGCGCGACCGGAACAGCGACTGCTTCGAGGCCGTCGCGACGATGGCGGCGATCGCCTGCGAGACCCGGCACGTGCGCGTGGGATGCTACGTCTTCTGCATCAACTACCGCAATCCCGGGCTCCTGGCGAAGTCACTCGTGACGATCGACCACCTCTCGGGCGGGCGCGTCGAGTGCGCGATCGGCGCCGGGTGGCATCAGAGCGAGTACCGGGGCTTCGGCATCCCGTTCGAGCCGATCGGCGTGCGCGAGGACCAGCTCGAGGAGTACGCGCAGTGCCTCCGGATGCTGTTCGACCAGCCGGTCTCCACGTTCAAGGGGAGGCACTTCACGCTCGACGAGGCGCGCTGCAACCCCAAGCCCGTGCAGGAGCACCTGCGGATCTGGATCGGGGGCATCGGCGAGAAGCGGACGCTCCCCGCCGCCGCGAAGTACGCCGACGGCTGGAACTGTCCCTACATCGGTCCCGAGGAGTTCATCCGGAAGGGCCGCCTCCTCGACGAGCTGTGCGAGAAGAACGGCCGCGACCCGAAATCGCTGATCCGCGCCGCGAACGTCGGGTTCTACATGGGCGCGAACGAGAAGACCGCGGCGGCGAACAGGAAGCTGGCCGGAGAATGGGGCGGGTTCACCGCGGGGCGGACCGGCTTCCTCCTCGGCACCCCCGGCGAGGCAATCGAGATGATCGCGCGATACCGCGACGCGGGCGTCGCGCGCCTCTCCATTGGGGCCCGCGCCCCGTTCGACTGGGACGCGCTCCACGCCTACGCCGAGCAGGTGCTGCCTGCCTTCGGCGTCCGGCCCCCGCGATGACCCGGGCGCTCGAGTGGCTGGCCATCCTGGGCGCCGTGGTCGACCGGTGACCGGACGCCACACCGGTGTACAGTGAGGCTGACATGACTGGATCGGGCGGACTGATTCGTGGGCTGGAAGGCGTCGTGGCGGCCGAGACGCAGCTCTGCGACCTCGACGGCGTCGACGGGCGGCTGGCCTACCGCGGGTACGACATCGCCGACCTCGCGCTGGAGGCGACCTTCGAGGAGGTCGCGTACCTGCTCTGGCACGGCTGGCTCCCGACGCGCGCCGCGCTGGACCGGCTCCGCTCGGAGATGGTCGCGGCGCGGCCGATCCCCGACGGGCTCGTCGCCGCGTCCCGGCTCTTCCCGCGGGACGCGGACCCGATGCGAGCCCTCCAGGTCTCGGCGGCGATCCTCGGCATGACCGACCCGGACACGGCCGACAGCTCCCGCGAGGCCAACCTCCGGAAGGCGCTCCGGCTCACCTCGCAGTTCGCGACGGCCATCTGCGCCCACCACCGGATCCGGACCGGCAAGGAGCCGGTCCCGCCCTCGAAGGATCTCTCGCACGCGGCCAACTTCCTCTACATGCTTACGGGCGAGCGGCCGAGCGCGGTCAACGCCAAGGCCTTCGACGCGAGCCTCACGCTCTACGCCGAGCACGAGCTGAACGCCTCCACGTTCACCGCGCGCGTGATCGCCGCCACGCTCTCCGACATGCACTCGGCGGTGGCGGGCGGTGTCGGCGCGCTCAAGGGGACGCTCCACGGGGGCGCGGGCGAGGCCGTGATGCGCACGCTCCTGGAGATCGGCGAGGTTCGGGACGTCGAGGCGTTCGTCGAAAAAGCGCTGACCGCGAAGCGCCGCCTGATGGGCTTCGGCCACCGCGTCTACAAGGCGGGCGACCCGCGCGCCGCCATCCTCCGCGGGATGGCGGAGCAGGCGTGCCGCCAGTCGAGCCAGCCGAAGTGGTACGACATGGCCGTCCGGCTCCACGAGAGGGTCAACGCGGCGAAGGGGCTCATCCCCAACGTCGACTTCTACTCGGCGCCGCTCTTCTACTCGCTCGGGATCCCGGTCGACCTGTTCACGCCCGTCATCGCCGCCGGGCGCATCGCGGGCTGGACCGCGAACCTGATCGAGCAGTACGACGACAACCGCCTGATCCGCCCGCGCGCCGAGTACGTCGGCCCGGAGCGCCAGCCGTGGATCCCCGTGGAGAAGAGGACGTAGCAGGGCGACCGATGCGCGCCACGGCGAGCTAGGACGTCGATGAGGCCCGAGGGCGGAGGTCGCAGGAGCCTCGCCCGGAAGCTGATCGAGTCGCACCTGGTCGCGGGCAAGCCCGTGGCCGGCGAGGAGATCGGGGTCACCGCCGACCAGGTCCTCCTCACGGACACCAACGGGACGATGGCCTTCCTGCAGTTCGAGGCGATGGGCTTCCCGCGCGTCCGGCCGCCCCGGGTCGTCACCTACATCGACCACAACGTCTACCAGTTCGACTCGCGCAACTCGGACGACCACCGGTACCTCCAGACCGCCTCGGCGCGCTACGGCGCCGTCTTCTCCAAGCCGGGCAACGGCATCTGCCACCAGGTGCACCTCGAGTCGTTCAGCGTTCCCGGACAGGCGCTGCTCGGCACCGACAGCCACACGCCGCTCTGCGGCGCGGCCGGCATGCTGGCCATCGGCGCGGGTGGCCTCGACGTCGCGGTCGCGATGGGCGGGGGGCCGTACTACTTCACGATGCCGCAGGTCATCGAGATCCGGCTGACGGGCGCGCTCGGGCCGTGGGTCACGGCCAAGGACGTCATCCTCGAGCTCCTCCGGCGCCTCTCCGTGCGCGGCGGCTCGGGGAAGCTCTTCGAGTACACGGGGCCCGGGGTCGCGACGCTCTCGCTGCCGCAGCGCATGACCATCGCCAACATGGGTGCCGAGCTGACGCTCACGACGTCGATCTTCCCGAGCGACGACACCACGCGCGACTACTTCCGGTGGCTCGGCCGCGAGTCCGACTGGCGCGCCGCCGGCGCGGACCCGGACGCCGAGTACGACGGCCTGATCGAGCTGGATCTGTCCTCGGTCACGCCGCTCGTCGCGCTTCCCGGCTCCCCGGACCGCGTGGTCCCGATCGAGGAGGTCGCGGGCACGTCCGTCGAGCAGGTGATGGCCGGCTCGTGCACCAACGGGTCGTGGGAGGACATGTGGTCGGTGGCGCAGGTGATCCGCGGGGGGCGCGTCCACCCGTCCGTCTCCTTCGTGCTCTTCCCGGGCTCTCACCGCATCCTCGAGGTCATGGCGCGCGAAGGCCTGGTGCAGGATCTGCTGGCCGCCGGGGTCGTGATCTCCGAGTCCACGTGCGGGGCCTGTCCCGGCATCGGGCACGTGCCGGCTTCGGGCGCGAAGAGCCTCCGCGCGTTCAACCGGAACTTCGCCGGCCGGAGCGGGGCCAAGGACGACCAGGTGTACCTCTGCTCCTCCGTCGTCGCCGCCGCGTCCGCGCTCACCGGCAGGATCACCGATCCGCGAAGCCGGCCGCCGCTGCCGAAGCTCGTCTTGCCGCCGCGCTTCGAGGCGTCCCCCGCGGGATTCGTCGAGCCCGCCGGCCCCGGCGATGGCCCCGCCGTCGTCCGTGGACCCAACATCAAGGACGTGCCCCTCGGCGAGCCCGTGCCCGATCGCCTGGAGGCGCCGGTGCTGCTCAAGCTCGGCGACAAGATCTCGACCGACCACATCTCCCCCGGCGGCTCGGCGGCGCTCGTGTTCCGGTCCAACGTCCCCGCCATCGCCGAGTTCACGTTCAGGTACGTGGACCCGGAATTCGTCGCCCGCGCGAAGCACGCCGGCCGGGGCCTGATCCTGGCGGGCGAGCTGTACGGCCAGGGCTCCTCGCGCGAGGCGGCCGCCGTCGCGCCGATGCACCTCGGGGTGCGCGCGGTGCTGGCGAAGTCCTTCGCGCGGATCCACCGCGCGAACCTGATCAACTGGGGCATCGTCCCGCTCACGATCGACGCCGCCACGTACGACTCGATCGAGCAAGGCGAGCGGCTCACGCTCGAGGACCTGCGCGCCTCGTTGGCCTCCGGCGGTCGCGTTACGATCGTGCGGGAGCCAACCGGCGCCCGCCACAGCGCCGAGTGCGTCCTCACCCCCCGCGAGCGCGACATCCTCCTCGCCGGGGGCCTCCTCGCCCACACCCGCACTGCTGCCGAGTAAGAAAGTGCGAGCCGCAGGCGAGCGGACCCCATGGCAAGCCCCGCGGAAGCGGGGCGTCGCTGGTGATGAGGGCCGGTGCGGAACCTCCCAACCATCGAGAGCGGACCGCATGGCACGAACCCGCCCATCGTCGATCCCGCAACCCCCGTGCCAGCAGGGCGTCGCTGGTATCGAGGTCGAATCGAGAACCTCCCACCCAGGTCGCCCGAGGGGGCGCTGCTGACATGACGCAGCGCCGCATCCGCGCGGTCTACATGCGCGGCGGGACGAGCCGCGCGCTCTTCTTCCACGAGCGAGACCTCCCGCCGGCCGGCGCCGAGCGGGACGCGATCCTGCTGCGGGCCCTCGGCAGTCCGGACCCGTACGGCCGCCAGCTCGACGGGATGGGCGGCGGCATCTCATCGCTCTCGAAGGCCTGCATCATCGGCGTCGCGAGCCGCCCCGATGCGGACGTGGACTACACGTTCGCCCAGGTCGAGGTGAGCCGCCCCGTGGTCGACTACAAGGGCAACTGCGGGAACTGCTCGTCGGCGGTGGGGCCGTTCGCGATCGACGAGCGCCTGGTGGCCGCCGTCGAGCCCGAGGCGACCGTCCGCATCCACAACACGAACACGAGGAAGCTCATCGTCGCGCGCGTTCCGGTCGAGGACGGCGAGGCCGCGGTCACCGGCGAGTTCGAGCTCCCGGGCGTTCCCGGCACGGGAGCGCGCATCGCGCTCGACTTCATCGAGCCGGGCGGCGCGGTGACGGGCGCCCTCCTGCCGACCGGCCACGCCCGCGACCCGATCCACGGCGTGGAGGCCTCCCTCGTCGACGCGACCAACCCGATGGTGTTCGTCCGCGCGAAAGATGTCGGCCTGGCCGGGACCGAGTCGCCGGCCGACATCGACAAGGACGCCGCCCTCGGCGCACGGCTCGAGCAGATCCGCTCGGCCGCCGCCGAGCTGATGGGAATCCCGGGAAGCGCCGCCGTGCCGAAGATCGCGGTGGTGGCGCCGGGTGCCGCCTTCACCGCGCTCGACGGCACGCGCCACTCACCTGGGGAGGTCGACGTGGTCGCCCGCGTGATCTCCATGGGCAACTGCCACCGCGCCTTCGCGCTGACGGCGGCCATGTGCCTCGCCGTGGCGGCCCGGATCGACGGCAGCGTCGTCCAGGAGACCGTCGGGCCGCAGACCCCCCGTGACCTCCGGCTCGGCCACCCTTCCGGAGTCCTCCCGCTCGCCGCCGAGGTCGCTCCCGGCCCGCTCGCGAAGCGCGTCACCGTCTACCGCACCGCGCGCCGCCTCATGGAAGGCTTCGTCCTGGTTCCCGCGCTGCGGTAGCCGCGCCGCCGAGGGCGTCGAGCGCGAACCGACGGCGGGCCCGAGGAAGGGCTGTATTCTCCAGCGGACCGGATGGACCTGCGACCCCGCGTCTCCGTCGGCCTCTCAACCCGCCAGCCGTGCGAGGCTGTCCAGCGTCGCCTGTCCACCGCGCTACTAGCTCCGGACATTTATAGTTAGGCGCCGGCGCCAGGTGCGGGACGGAGACCCTCGGTAGGGCTCACATCGAGGTCAGATCAATGGAACATACGACGATCGCGGAGCCGACTGGTTTCGGTGAACTCTCGAAGGCTGAGCAGATCCGCTACCTGCAGGCGCTCTGGGACCGCATCGTCGAGAGGCCAGGTGAGATTCCAGGTCCCGAGAGCCACTCGAGCTCGCAGAGCAACGGCTTGCCGACCACCGCCGCGACCCCAGCCAAGCTCCACCAGCCCATGACGTGCTCGATCGCCTGGCAAAGAAGGATCGGGTGACCAAGTACCAGCTCGTTGCCGAGCCGGGCGCCGATCTCGACGTCGCGGCGACGTTCGAATGGTACGAGAGAAAGCAAGCCGGGCTCGGCCAGGAGTCCCTGGCCGAGTTGCGTGCGACCTACACCCGTTGGGCCAGAAGAGCTCCCGTCACTCGCGCCAGAGCTTCTCCCACCACTTCTGGTCGTCGGGCTTGCCGTCCCCGAGCACCGGCCCCATCTTGCGCCGGATGTCGTTGATCGACCACCCCGTGAGCTTGGCGAGATTCTGGGCCTCACGCTCGGCGCGGCGGGGAAGCTCCTTGCGGTACGCCCGCGCGGCCTCGCAGCGTTCCCCTCCCTTCCAGGGGTGCCGGAGGATGTACCGGCCCTGGAAGTTCGTCCGATCGGCCGTCTCCTGGAAGACCAGGTCGTCGGGGAAGTGCCCGGCGTCGTACCGCAGGTGGAGGCGACTGACGAAGACGGCGGCCGGCGAGGGCGCTGGCCGCCCGCCCGGGGCCTGCACCTTGCCCTCGTCGGAGGGGCTGTCGTCGAGCCAGAAGACGCCAAGCTTCCGCAGCTCCTCGTCCGAGAGCGGGTCGGCGGCGCAGGGGTCGCACCAGCTCATGTCCCACGCGTACTCGAGGAACACGGCCCGCATGTCTTCCTTCTTCACCTGCCGGCCGAACATCGCCCGGTAGAACTGGGGGAACTCCTCCTTGACGTAGGCGGGGATCTCCTGGTCGCTGGGCAGCCGGACGGTTCGGTAATTGGTCGTCTCGACGCGGCCCTTCCGCGTCAGGGCGTAGACGAACAGCTCCTGCGGACCGTCGGCGTTCACCATGCCCAGGCGGATCGGCAGCATGAACTTCGGCGACTCGTAGGCCATCTGGAGCGGCCGGAGGTACGTGTAGCCGAGCTTCGCCTGCTCCGCGAGGTTCACCCGCGCCACGAAGAAGCGCATGTTCTGCTTGATGTAGCTGCCGAGGACCGCCGTGGCGCCCGCGGGGATCCGGTAGCCGCTGTCGCGCAGCCAGGTCTCGAGCCCCGTGCTCTCCTTCGCCGAGAGGATCAGGATGTCGTACTCGCCCACCGTGTACTGCGCCTCGATGGTGACGCCCAGGGCCTTGGCGCGTGCGGCCGCCTCCTGGGAGAGGTCCATCCGGGCGGCCCCCGACGGCGCGGGCGCCATGAGATACCGCGGACGCGCGCAGGGGTCCTCGTCGAAGTACTCGACCAGGCGCGGCGCGGAATACGCGTCGAGATGCTCGATCAGCGCCCGGTCGCCCACCCGGATCTGGCCCTTCTCCAGCACGGTCGGGACCGGGACGACGATCGCGAACTCCTTCGCGTCCCCGCGAAAGTCGTTGGCCATGGTGAGCACGGTCTTGTCCTCGTTCCGGACGAGCACCACCTGCGAGGCTTGATTGAAGAGCTTCGCGTCCGCCTTCGCCACGTAGAACCCGCAGAAGGCGAGGACGGCCTTCGCGGAGAGGACGG
>CAZWXA010000182.1:0-4979 GCA_964637755.1 uncultured bacterium
CCCGCCCGCCGCGCCACCCGTCCGGTCCCAGTTGCCGCCGTTCATGAATAGTCCGACCTACCGGACCGGTCCGGGCCTGGTTCGTCGGCGGTCGGCGTGGAGGACGGCGATCATCGTCATGCCGTCGACGATCTCGCCCGACAGCACCATCTGGAGGACCTCGTCGAACGGGAACGGGCGCACCTCGATGAACTCCGTGTCGTCCGGCGGCGCCTCCGCCCGAGCCAGATCGTGTCCCAGGTAGAGGTGCGCCGTCTCGTCGAGCACGCTCTTGCTCGTGTGGTAGGTGCTCACGCGGATGAGGCGGCCAGCTCGGTGGCCGACTTCCTCGGTCAGTTCCCGCTGCGCCGCCTCCTCCAGCGACTCGCCCGGGTGCACGCCGCCCGTCGGCATCTCCCAGGTGGCTCGGCGCGCCACGTACCGGTACTGGCGGATCAGCAGGACCGTGTCGGGGTCGGCGAACGGAAGGATGCCGACGCACTGCCCGCAGGTGACGACGCCGTAGACCGTGCTCCGCCCGTCGGGCAGCTCTACGAGGTCCTCGCGGAGGTCGATCCACCGGTTGCGATACACCGGCCGCGTCGTGAGGGTCTTCCACGGCGTCTCTGCGTGTTCCTTCATCGGGCTCCCTGGCTCCCTGGCTCACTGGCGGCGCCGGCGCATCAGCTGCTCGCTCCGGCGGGTCGGCACCGGGCGGTTGGGGCCCGGGGCCGGACGATGCCGTCGACCGGGCGGAGCGTCTGCTCGTGCCTGATGATATCGCGCCGGAGAGCGTTGTGCTGCTTGCGGGGGGGCGTGATGCTGAACGCATCAGCCGGAGGGCGGCGACGGCCCTCCGGCTGACGCGTCAGGAGGTGGGTCGCTGGGTCAGGGCGATGAGACGGTCGTGCCGTCGCCCGTGGCGCTGATGGTGTAGGTGCCGTCGGTGGCCGAGTTATAGGTATACCCGGTCCAGCCAATCGGAACCGCGGGGATGCTCTTCATGAACGGGCCGCCGCTGACCCCCGAGATCGTCGTCGCCGCCGTGAGATCCGTCAGGCCCGGGGGGAGCGTGCCGAATGTCGCCGTGTACATGCTGACCGCGCTGGCCATCGTGCGCGCGTCCGACTGGGCCCGAGCGATGCGCGCGCGCGACTGGATATTTGCATAGAGCGGAATCGCGATGGCCGCCAGGATGCCGATGATCGCCACGACGATCATGAGCTCGATGAGCGTGAAACCGTGCTGGTCGCCGGGCGCCCCGGTCCTCCGTTTCGCGGACTTCATCGGTTCCTCCTCCTTGCCCTCTCGGACCAGCCGGGGGCACTTCGCGAACATGCAGAGGTGATGCCAGACTGTCTTGCCACTGATCGCAGCTGTCTCAAGCCGTTGATCTGCCGCTTCTCCAGGCCGTTCCTCCGGACCCGGCGCGGTCGCAGGAGGTGGTTGGATCGGGCCTGCGTCCCGGCCAGGATGTCATTCGTTCACTAGAAATCGTCACCTGTTGCCCGAGCGATCGGCTCCTCCACTGGAAAATGTGCAGCAGGGTGCTCTCTCTTCCTTGCGCGGAGGGCGCGGGTTCCGCGCTGCGCGACGCGGTGCGTGGCGGGGTGCGCCCGCGCGAGCTATGCTGGCGACGTCGACGAACCGCCTGACGGGATCCGCTGGATCCTTCCCCGCCGGGCGCGGTACTGGGAGGAGCGAGATGCGGGGCATCGAGGGCGAGCAGCTCCTGTTGCGGCTGATCTTCAGCGAGTCGCGGACCCACGACGGGAAGCCGCTCTTCCGCACGCTCGTGGACCTGTTCCGCGCCGAGGGGTTCGCCGGCGCCACCGTGCTGAAGGGCGTGGCCGGCTTCGGCCACGACCGGCGCATGCACACCGCGGCGATCGAGGTCACCGCCGAGGGCCTGCCGGTCGTCATCGAAGTGGTGGACACTCCGGAGCGGATCGCCCGCGTCCTCCCGAAGCTGGAGGGGCTGATGGCGGGCGGCGTCATCACGACGGAGCGCGCCCGCGTCATCCGCTACGCCAGGAGCCAGGAGGCGCCGTCCTGAGCCGAGCCAGCCCATGCTCAGTCTCCAGGCTCGTAGCGGACCACGCGGACCTTTTCCATGGTGATGAGGCCGCCGCGCATCATCCGGTCCACCTCCGGCAGCACCTCGTCGAGGTGTTCCTGCGTGTCCACCAGCTCGATGATGAGCGGCAGGTCGGCCGACAGCCGGAGGAAGCTCGCCTGGTGGATGATCGAATCGGGCCCGAAGCCGACGACGCCCTTCAGCACGGTGGCGCCGGCCAGTCCCCTTGCGCGGAACAGCTCGAGCAGCGCCATGGAGAGCGGCCGCCGCTCCCAGTGATCCGACTCGCCGATGAAGATCCGCATCAGCACCTGATCGCCCTCGATCTTTCGCATGGCTACCCCCGGAGGGAGAGGAGAAGTCTGCCGACGCCGATGCCGAGGAAGCAGAGGCTCAGGCAGATCGTGGTCGTCACGAAGATGTTGATCCACGCCTGGTGCCAGGCGTTGACTTCCATCAGCCGCACGGTCTCGTAGCTGAACGCCGAGTACGTCGTGAGGCCGCCCATCATCCCGGTGGTGAGGAACAGGCGCAGGTCATCGGGCAGGAGCACCGACTGCGTGCCGATCTGCTGGACGAGGCCGATGACGAACGCGCCGCTCAGGTTCACGATCAGCGTGCCGTAGGGGAACTCGGCCCCGAGCCACCGGGCGGCGAAGATCGAGGTGAGATACCGGAGCCCGGTGCCGATCGCGCCCCCGAGGCAGATGAGTAGGAATCGCTCCACCGGATGGGGTCCTCCTTTGCGGGATCTCTGGCCACGCTCGCGCTACTGTGCCACCAGGACGGGGCACGGCGCCAGGCTGACGATCGACTGCGCCGTGCTGCCCATGGCGCGCTCGAACATGCGGCTGTGGCCGTGATGGCCGATGATGAGCAGGTCGAACTGGGCTCTCAGGTCAGCTCGCGCGCGACGCGGGCGGCGCCGAGCAGGGCCGCCCGCGGCTCGAGCACGAGCCAGACCGGGATCGAGGCCATGAGCGCGGCGTAGCGGCCCTTGTCGCGGAACGCGGTGGTGAATGTCCCGTCGGCGAGCTTCGACCGGATCTTCGGCGCGATCCCGCCGCCGACGAAGACGCCGCCGACCGCGAGCGCCTTGAGGGCGAGGTTCCCGGCCTCGGCGCCGTAGAGCGAGACGAAGAGGTCGAGGGCCTGGACGCAGACCGGGTCCTCGCCCGCGAGCCCGGCCTGGGAGAGAACGGCGCCCGGATCGCCGCCCGCGATCGCCTCCGCGAGCCACCGAGGCTCGGGCACGCCGCTCCGCTCGCGGAGGAAGCGGTAGGTGTTGAAGAACCCCGGACCCGAGACCACGCGCTCGTAGCTCACGTGGCCGACCTCGGCGCGGAGGAACCTGAGCAGATCGATGTCGAGGTCGGTCCGAGGACCGAACTCCACGTGACCGCCCTCGGAAGCGATCACCGCGTGACGGGAGCCGTCCCAGACGAGGATCGCCTCCCCGAGCCCCGTGCCGGCCGCGATCAGGACCATGTTCCCGTTGCGACGCTCGCCCACCTGGAGGGCGGCCAGCGCCGAGGGCGGCAGGCCCAGGACCCCGTGGCCCATGGCCTCGAGGTCGTTCAGGAGCTTCACCTGCCTCGCCGGGATCGCGCCGGCAAGACGGGTCTCGTCGATCTCCCAGGGCAGGTTGGTGGTCCTGCAGCGCCCGCCGACCACCGGTCCCGCGACGCCGAAGCAGGCGGCGGTGATCTCGCCGTGCGGGCCCCCGCCGAGGAAGCTCTCGATTGCCCGCTCGAGGGTGAGGAATTGCCGGCTCGGCAGCGCGGCCTCCCGGAGCGGCGTCAGGTCTGCCGGCCCCTCCGTGAACAGCGCGAGCGCGGTCTTCGTGCCTCCGACGTCGCCGGCCAGGATCACCTGGGGTCTCCCTCTGGCATCGAGGCCATTGACGGATCGTGGTCAGCGGCGGCCCGCGATGAAGTCCTCCGCCAGCGCCACGTCCTCCCGGCTCCCGATCAGGAGCGGGACGCGCTGATGCGGGGTGGCCGGGCGGATGGCCATGATCCGCTCGTGCCCGGTGCTCGCGCTGCCGCCGGCCTGCTCGGCGATGAAGGCCATCGGCGCGGCCTCGTACTGAAGCCGGAGCTTGCCGGCCGACTTGCCCCCGGCCTCCGCCGGGTAGAGGAAGATGCCCCCCTGGAGGAGGGTGCGGTGAAAGTCGGCGACGAGCGAGCCGACGTAGCGCGCCGTGTAGGTCATGCCGGGGCTCCGGAGGTGCTCGACGTACCGCCGGACGCCTGCATCCCAGCGCGAGAAGTTTCCCTCGTTGACGCTGTAGATGCGGCCCCGGGCCGGCATCCTGATCTCCTCGCCGGTCCGCAGGAACTCGCCGGTCGTGCGATCGAGCGCGAACGCGCCGACGCCGGCGCCCATCGTGAGGACGAGGACCGTGGCGGGGCCGTACATGATGTAACCGGCGGCGACCTGGGCCGTGCCCGGTTGCAGGGCGTCGGCCCCGGCGTCCTCGGCGCCGGCCGGGCGCCGCCGGATCGAGAAGATCGTTCCCACGGTGCCGTTGATGTCGAGGTTGGAAGACCCGTCCACCGGGTCGAAGCAGACGACGTAGGGGCCGCGGGCGGCCGCTCCGCCGAGCCGGAGCGGCTCCGCCATTTCCTCGGAGACGAGCGTCCTGACGAGAACGGTCTCCTCGAGCGCCTTCACCACCACGTCGTTGGCCCAGACGTCGAGCTTCGCGACGGCCTCGCCCTGCACGTTCCGCTCGCCCGTCTTTCCGAGCTGGCCGGTCAGCGCGGCTCGGGCCAGCTCGCTGGCGATTGCCTTGCCGGCCTCGGCGAGGCGGTCGAGAACGAGGGCGAGGTCGGCGGCGGCGGAGCCGCCCGCGGCCCGAACGTGATCCACCAGCGTCGTCGCGCTCACGAGGTCGCCTCTTCGGTCATCATGACACCCC
>CAZWXA010000182.1:5079-7577 GCA_964637755.1 uncultured bacterium
CGCCCGCGACGGCTCGGGCCGGGGTCCGGCCGTTCGAGGCCGATCTCGATCGTCGGCCGGCCAACTTCGTGGCGCTGACGCCCCTCAGCTTTCTCGCGCGGAGTGCCGCCGTCTATCCGGCCAAGCCGGCCGTGATCCACGGCGACCGGGCCTTCACCTACGCGGAGTTCTACGCCCGCTGCCGCCGGTTCGCGTCGGCGCTCCGGGGGCGAGGCATCGGCCGCGGCGACACGGTCGCGCTCATGGCGCCGAACGTCCCGGCGATGCTGGAGGCCCACTACGGGGTCCCGATGGCCGGCGCGGTGCTGAACGCGCTCAACTACCGGCTCGACCCGCCCGCCGTTGCGTTCTGTCTCGAGCACGGCGAGGCGAAGCTTCTCGTCACCGACCGGGAATACTCGGGCGTGATCGAGGAGGCGCTCACGCTCCTCGGCCGGACGATCACGGTGATCGACATCGACGACCTTCTGTTCCAGGGAGGCGCGCTCCTCGGGGAGAAGGACTACGAGGCCTTCCTCGCGGAGGGCGATCCGGAGTTCGACTGGCCCGGGCCCCAGGACGAGTGGGACTCGATGGGCCTGCTCTACACCTCGGGGACGACGGGTGACCCCAAGGGTGTCGTCTCCCATCACCGCGGCGCCTATCTCGAGGCGCTCGGCAACGCCCTCACGCTCGGGCTGACGCCGCGCAGCGTCTACCTCTGGACGCTCCCGATGTTCCACTGCAACGGCTGGACTCACACGTGGGCCGTCACGGCGGTGGGCGGCACCCACGTCTGCCTCCGTCGGGTCGACCCCGCGCTGATCTTCCCGATGATCCGGCAACACGGCGTCACGCACATGGCGGGCGCGCCGATCGTGCTCACCATGCTCGTCCACGCGCCGGCCGAGGTCAAGGAGCGGTTCGACCACGTCGTGGAGATCGCGACCGGCGGCGCCGCGCCGCCCTCGCCCGTCATCGCCGCGATGGAGGCGATGGGCTTCCGCGTGACCCACCTCTACGGCGCCACCGAGACCTACGGGCCGTCGACGGTCTGCGCCTGGCAGGAGGACTGGGGGCGCCTGGCTCTCCCCGAGCGCGCGGCGAAGATGGCCCGCCAGGGGGTCGGGTATCCGACCCTCGGAGGACTCATGGTCGCCGACCCGACGACGCAGGTCCCGGTGCCGCGCGACGGGAGCACGGTGGGCGAGATCATGATCCGGGGCAACACCGTGATGAAGGGCTACCTGAAGAATCCGAGGGCGACGGCCGCCACCCTCCGGGACGGCTGGTACCACTCCGGCGACCTGGCGGTCTGGCACGCCGACGGCTATGTGGAGATCAAGGACCGGTCGAAGGACATCATCATCTCCGGCGGCGAGAACATCTCCTCGCTCGAGGTGGAGGAGATCCTCTACCGGCATCCGGCGGTGATGGAGGCGGCGGTCGTGGCGAAGCCCGATGAGACGTGGGGCGAGACGCCCTGCGCGTTCGTCGCGCTCGTGCCCGGCGGGCCCCCGGTCTCGGCCGACGACCTCATCGCCTGGTGCCGCAACACGATGGCGCATTATAAGGCCCCGAAGCACGTCGTCTTCGGGCCGCTGCCGAAGACCTCGACGGGCAAGATCCAGAAGTACCTCCTTCGCGACCGCGCCCGGTCGGTCTGAGCCCGGTCTTCCTGGCATCGTCACCGCCCTCCTGCGGGGATTCCGTCCGCGCCCGGCGTTGCCGCCAGGGTGAACGTCCGGATCGTCGTGCCATGCGCGACCAGGACCGCGCTCGCCGTCCCGAGGAAGAGCCCCGTGTCGACGACGCCAGGGACGGCGCGGATCTCCCGGTCGAGCGCGCGGAGGTCCTGGGTGGGCTCGACGGCGCAGTCGAGGATCAGGTTCCCGTTGTCGGTCACGAAGGGCCGGTCCTCGCGCATCCGGAGGTGGGGCCGGAGCCCCAGGGCCTCGAGCCGCCGGCGGCAGAGGCCCAGCGCGAACGGGATCACCTCGACCGGCAGCCGGCCGCGCGTGCCGAGGCGCGGGACGAGCTTGTCCTGCTCGACCAGGATGATCTGGCGAGCGGAGCTGGCGGCGAGGATGCGCTCCCGCACCAGCGCGCCGCCGTAGCCCTTGATCAGGTCGAGCTGCGGATCGACCTCGTCGGCGCCATCGACCGTCACGTCGAGGATCGGGGTATCGAGGGCGACCACAGGGAGGCCGAGGTCGCGGGCCAGTCGCGCGGTCGCCTCCGACGCCGGCACCACTCGCACCCGGAATCCCTGCCTGACCCGCGCGGCGAGGGCGCGCACGAACGCGCTCGCGGCCTGCCCGGCGCCGAGCCCGACGAGGGTGTCGTCCCTGACGAACTCGAGCGCGCGCTCCGCGAGGATCGTCAGGGGGGTCTCCGGACCGGATGACGACACGGTCGAGCCCTGGAGGGGGTCGGAATCGCGTTGACGGTCGTTCATGACCTGGCGGGTTTCGGGGTAAGGTTAGCAGACCACGTGGTCAGGTCCCAAGACAACCCTG
>CAZWXA010000183.1:0-7564 GCA_964637755.1 uncultured bacterium
CACCAGTCGCTCATACTCGACCCGCTTCCAGCGCCGGAGCGTGAGCGGAGGGTGCATCATGCCCTCACGTTAGCCGACCTTTCCGGCAAGAGCAATGTCCAACCGTGGATACCGCTGCCGGAAGTGATCATCCCACGCGGACGGCGGGCGGGCCCTGAGATACCCGATCCGCGGGTCAATGACACCCACACTCGACCTCATGGAGGGACCACCTCGCTCGGCAGGCCACCTCGACGAGGTGGAGCCGAGCCAGGAAGATCAAGACGACGAAGAAGGGGTGGTGAGCTCGGGGCGCGTCAGGCGCGGGCGGTCAGGCGGGGCGGGAGGGGCGGCGGGCGATGATCGTGTCGACCATCGCGTGCGAGAGCGCGAGGTGCGTGACCTCCACGTGGCCGTACGAGGTCGACGGCACGTAGAAGTTCAGCTCGCCGAGAGACCGGAGCGGGTTGTCGGAGCGGAGGCCGGAGAGCGTGATCACGTGGCAGCCGCGCCGCCGCGCGGCGTCGGCCCCGCGCAGGATGTTCTCGGACCGGCCCGAGCTGGAGATGGCCAGCAGCACGTCGCCCCGGTCGGCGAACATCTCGATGGGCTTCTCGAAGACCTCGGAATAGCTGAAGTCATTGCTGACGGCGGTGAGAAGCGCCAGGTCGTTGAAGGTCACCGCGCGCATGCCGCCGTTCTTCCAGTAGTCCAGCGCCTGGTGGCTGCCGATCGCGGCACTGGCCCCGTTGCCGATGAACATCACCTTCCCGCCCGCGCCGGTCTGTGTCATCAGGAGCCCCACCGCCTGCTCGAGGCCGTCGTCCAGGCCGAGCGGCCGCGCGCACCCGTCGGTCACCTCCACGCCGACGAGCACCTGCCCCAGGTCTTTCAGGTACGCCGAGGGGTTCATCGCGCGCGGTCGGCGGAAGCCCGCATCCCCCATGCCGTCACTTCAGGAGGGCCGTGATGAACTTGAAGAGCGGCACCGGCTCGACGGGGGTGCGGTTGCCGATGATCCGGACCGCGAGGGCGCCGACCGCGTTGCCGATGAAGCCCACGAGGTCCATCGGGTAGCCGGCCGCCACGCAGGGCGCCGTCACCGCGAGGTAGGCGTCCCCGGCGCCGATACGGTCCACGACCTCCCGCGACAGGACCGGCACCGTGTAGAACCCCTCGTGCTCCTCGTAGGTCATGGACCCGTGGTGTCCCCGCGTGATCGAGACCCGCCGCGCCTGCAGGTCTTTCGCCACCCGGTGGATGACGTCCTGCATCGGGCCCGTCCGGTCGTGGAGCGCCAGCCGGACCTCGGGCTCGTCGATGCAGACGTAGTCGGCCCTCGGGTACTTCGTGATCAGGTTGAAGCCGATGTTGGCGCTGTTGGTCTGGGCGTTGACCGCGAGGAAGCGCGCGCCGGAGGCGAGCAGCAGCACGAGGTCCGGCGTCATGAACCCGTGGCCATAGTCGGCGACGAGGACCAGGTCGTACTGGTCCAGGATCCCGTGCAGGTATGCCCCGACCTCGTCCGAGACCGCGGGGGGCAGCTCGGCGTCGTCGAGGAAGGCGATCTCGAACATCTTGTTGAGGAACGCCTGCTCCACGAAGCGGCGCTTGACCACCGTGGCCGTGTCCGGACGCACGAAGAAGACCGGCTTCACGTTCGGCTTGAGCTTCTCGCGGATGAAGGCCTCGCGCGGGTCGCGCGCGCCGAGCACGGTGACGAGGTCGACCCGGTCGCAGAAGCCGGCGACGTGGTTCGCGCAGGCGAGGATGCCGCCCGCGAAGTGCTCCTCCCGCAGGTACCGGGTCGCGACGAGCAGCTCCTTCGGCGACTTTCCCATGGACTGCACGTAGTGGTACTCGTCGATGATCGTGTCGCCGATCACGAGGACCTTCATGTCGCGGAGCCGCCTGAGCGCGCCGATGACGGAGTCCGCGGAGTAGCGCTCGCGGAACTCGCGCAGGAACGCCTGCGCCTCCTCGGGATAGACGTCGAAGTGGACGTTCAGCAGGCCTGACGAGCTGAACGTGATCTCTGTCGTGAAGTGCACCCGGCCGCCGGCGGCCTCGACCGCGGAGCGCTCGTCGTCGATCTTGCCGGTGAGATCGGCCGTCGCGTCCGCGTAGTCGCTCCCCTTCACGTAGACCGCGGGCCGGAGCGCGCGAATGGCCTCGATTGCCGTGGGCGATTCGGTGATGGCGACGCGGTCGACCGGCTCGAGGGCGGCGACGGACTCGGCGCGGAGGCGCTGGTTGAAGACCGGGCGCCCCGGGCCCTTGTTGACGAAGCGGTCGGGCGTGACCGTCACCACGAGGAGATCGCCCTCCCGGCGAGCGGCCTCGAGGTGCCGGATGTGGCCGGGATGGAGGAGGTCGAACACGCCGTGGCACTGCACCACCCGGCGGCCGAGCGCGCGCTCGCGCTCCAGCACCGTCGCCAGCTCGCCGAGCGTCGTGATCTTGGCGTCGCTCATCGGCTCACCTCGAGGTCTCCACCATCACGCGCCCGGCAGCCCGCCAGGAAGGGTGTCGCCACCCCGGAGCGGGCGTGCGTGCCCGGACCGTGACTGTTGCCGGCCATGAGCGTAGCATTCAGCGTGCCTTCAGGTCGAGCAAGGCCCGGAACCCGTCGCCCAGGAGATTCGGCCCGAGGATAGTGACCGATCTATCAGAGCAATAACATACTTATACCTAGCTACTTGGACTAATAACATTCTGATCTTACATCAGCATTGGACCCCACGACGGCTTGGGCGGCTGGGTCCCGAGGTCCAGGTAGGACAGGCTCGCCTCGGCAAGGATTGTCACACCACCCTCACCTGCCCCCGCGCGGGAGCGGATCGACCGCGCGCGTCACCGGCGCCGAGCCGTCGCCTGGAAGTACTCCACGGTGCGGCGGAGGCCGTCGCCGAACTCGACGAGCGGCTCGTAGCCGAGGCGCCGCTTGGCCTTGGACACGTCGGCGAGCGTGTGCGGAACGTCACCGGCGCGCCAGGGAGAGTGCCGCCGCCGGAGCGGATGCCCGAGGATCTTCTCGAGCAGGCCGATGATCTCCAGCAGGCTCGTGCGGCTGCCGCACCCGACGTTGAACACCTCGCCCCCGACGTCGGGAGCCTCCCCGGCGAGGAGGTTGGCCTCGACGACGTTGTCGATGTAGGTGAAGTCGCGGGACTGGGTGCCGTCGCCGTGGACCTGGAGCGGCTTGCCCGTGAGTCCCCACAGGATGAACCGCGGGATCACCGCGGCGTACTCGGAGGCCGGGTCCTGGCGCGGTCCGAAGACGTTGAAGTAGCGAAGCCCGACGGTCTCGACGCCGAACAGCCGGCTCCAGACCGAGGCGTACATCTCGGCGGCGGCCTTGGACGCGGCGTAGGGTGAGATGGGGAGCGCAGGCTGGTCCTCGCGCTTCGGGAGCTCGGGGCGGTCGCCGTAGACCGAGGAGGACGACGCGTAGACGACGCGCGACACCCGCGCGCGCCGGGCACCCTCGAGGACGTTCAGCGTGCCGGTCACGTTGTTCGCGTTCGCCCCGAGGGGATCCTTCACGGAGCGCGGCACCGACCGCATCGCCGCCTGATGGAAGATGACCCGCACGCCTCGGGCGGCGCGCTCGACGGCGCCGAGCCCGGTGATGTCCCCGCGGACCACCTCGAGGCGCCGGCGGAAGTCGCGAGCAAACGCGAGATTGGCACGCGACCCGGTCGAGAAGTTGTCGAAAACGCGGACGCGGGCACCGTCTCGCAGCAGCCGCTCGACGAGGTGGGAACCGATGAACCCGGCGCCGCCGGTCACGAGGTACAGGGGCTGCCGCATACCCGCCTATCATACACGCGCCGAGCCTTGACAGCCCCCCGGGATTCACCCATCATGGCCCCGCTCGACGGCTCCGCCCCTGGAAAAACCACCGAGACGGGAGTGCCGCTCGGACGGGAGTACCGCCCGAAGGAGACGTGACCCATGGCGTCAGGAGCCTTCCGTGCATCGGACTTCAAGGTGTTCGCGGTCGACCGCTTCACGCCGCGCATGGAGGCGATCCGGAACCAGATCCGACCGAAGCTCGCGGCGCTCGGGGGGGGCCTCCTCGCCGACGTGTCCCACGCGACGGGCGAGGAGACCTTCGCGCACGTCGCCCGGCACGCCCGCCGGACCGTCAACCCGCCCGACGACACCTGGGTCGCCTTCGGTCCCGACCGGCGCGGCTACAAGAAGCACTGCCACTTCAAGGTCGCGGTGTCGAGGACGTGCGTCCGGTTCCTGTTCGAGGTGGGCCCGGAACACGCCGACAAGCGCGCGTGGGCCGCGGCCTGGAAGAAGAACGCGGCGCGCCTCGGGGCCGTGCTGCGCCGGGTGAAGGGGCTGGCCTGGTTCAAGAACGAGCACGACGAAGAGCCCGCCACGATGCTGGCGGACCTGAGCGAGGAGCAGTTCGCGCAGCTCGCCGGCGACTGCCTCCGCGGGCGCGACGGCCAGATCGTCCTCGGTCGGGTCGTGCCGGCGGCGACGGCGTCGCGATGGAAGGAGGCGGACTATCGCGCGGCCGCCCTCGACACCTTTCGAGCCCTCGCTCCCCTCTACCGCCTGCGCTGAGGCCACCGTTCACGCGAGGGCCCGCGCGGCTACGCCGCGGCGTGAGGTAATGACATGGCGAGCGTGAGCCACCCGGCCTTCTGGGAAGACCTCTACCGGCGTCGCGGCGATGGCTGGGAGCTCGGGTTCCCCGCGCCGTCGCTCGTGGACTTCGCCGAGACCACCCCGCCACCGGCCGGGCGCGTGGCGGTGCTCGGCTGCGGGCGCGGGCACGACGCGCGGTATCTCGCCGGCCGCGGATACCACGCGGTCGGCTTCGACTTCGCCGACGACGCCATCCGCGAGGCACGCGCCCTCGAGGCCAGCGAGAAGACCGGCGCCCGGTTCGAGCAGCGGGACATCTTCGCGCTCGATCGGGAGTACGAGAGCGCCTTCGACGGGATCTGGGAATACACCTGCTTCTGCGCGATCGATCCCGGCCGGCGCCCCGAGTACGTGAGCGCCGTCCGGCGCATCCTCCGGCCCGGCGGCTGGTTCCTCGCCTGCTTCTACCCGATCCGGCATGGCGGCGGCGGACCCCCCTTTCCCGTGGCGCGTGCCGACGTGGGCCGCCTCTTGGCGCCCGTCTTCCGCGTGGAGCGCGCCTTCGCGCCGATCCGCTCCGTGCCGCGCCGGGCGGGCCAGGAGTGGATGGTGTTCGCGCGGAAGACGTGCTAGCGTCTCTCGGCTCTGTCGCCAGGGAGGTCTGTCTCATGGCTCGTCGTGATCGTTCTTCGCATGCCGGAGGGGCCGAGGCGCGGCCGCGTCGCGGGCCTCGCACCGGTCTCGCGCTGGCCGTGTTCGCGGCCCTCGTGGGCGGCTTCGCGGGGTCCGCGGCCGCACAGCAGGGGCCGATCAAGATCGGCGTGATGCTCGACCACACGGGCCCCTTCGCCGCCGCCGGGTCGCTCGCCTCCTACCGGGGATCGAAGCTCGCGATCGACATGGCCAACGAGAAGGGCGGCGTGCTCGGCAAGTACCGGATCCAGCAGATCGATGCCGACTCGCAATCCAAGGCCGAGGTGGCGATCAACGAGGCCGAGCGCCTCCTGAACGCGGAGAAGGTCGACCTGCTGATCGGCATCTACTCGAGCGCCCACGCCGTACCCCTCGCCGAGAAGGTGGACCGGCAGAAGAAGTTCCTGTGGATCACCACCGCCATCTCCGACGCGGTCTTCAAGGGCCGGAACCTCCAGTACGTGTTCCGGGCGCAGACCAACAGCGGCAAGTTCGGGGAGCTGTCCGTGCAGTACGTCGCCGCCTACGCGCAGGACAAGCTCAAGAAGGCCGTGAAGGACCTGCGCGTCGCCATCATCTACGAGGACGGCCCGTACGGCACCGGGGTGGGCAGCGCCAACGAGGCCGAGGCCAGGCGCCAGGGCATGCAGATCGTCCTGAAGGAGGGCTACTCGTCGCAGTCGCCCGACCTGTCGTCGCTGGTGACGAAGCTCCGCGCGGCGCGACCCGACGTGCTCTTCCACACCGGGTACAACCCCGACATCACGCTCTTCCTGCGCCAGTCCAAGGAGCTGGGCTTCCGCGTGAAGGTGATGATCGGCCACGGCGCGGGGCACAGCCAGATCGACAAGCTGCGGGAGGCGTTCGGCGACGACGTCGAGTTCTTCCACACGCTCGACCCGGTGGCGGCCCAGCTCATCGATGCCAAGAAGCTCCGGCCCGGCCTGGGCGAGCTGATCGCCGAGATGGTGCGGCGCTACAAGGTCCTCTACGGGGAGGGGGAGCTGCCGCCCCACGTGAGCATGGGCTTCAACAACACGTGGATCCTGCTGAACGACGTGCTGCCGCGCGCGATCAGGAAGTCCGGCGGGTGGAGCCCGGACGCGCTGGCGAAGGCCGCGCGCGAGACGGACATCCCGGAGGGCGGGACGCTCCAGGGCTACGGCGTGAAGTTCTACCCGCCGGGCCACGACATGGCGGGGCAGAACGAGCGCGCGTTCCCCGTCGTGTTCCAGGTGCAGGGGCACAAGCTCGAGGTCGTCTACCCGAAGGGCCTGGAGACGAAGCCACCGGTCCTGCCGCTCCCCCCCTCGTCGCCGTTCGCGGCGAGGTAGGCAGGACCGCGAAGGCGAGAGCGTGAGCGGGCGCCGAGCGGCGGCCGCGAGTTGCCGGCGGGACCGGACGCGGGCCGCCACCCGGGCGAGACGGGCCGGGCCGCGGCGACGGCGGGGCTGAGGGCGTGTTGCTGTCCGTCTCCGGCGTGACGAAGCGCTTCGGCGGATTCACCGCGCTCGCCTCCGTCTCCTTCGACGTGGCCGAGGGTGAGATCCTCGGGCTCATCGGGCCGAACGGCTCCGGCAAGACCACCCTCTTCAACTGTCTCTCCGGGGCGCTCGTCCCGACTGCCGGCTCCATCAGGTTCAAGGGGGAGGAGCTGGCCCGCCTCACCCCCGACGCGATCTGCCACCGGGGCATCGCCCGCACCTTCCAGATCCCGCGTCCCTTCCGGAAGCTGTCGATCCTCGAGAACGTGGCCGTGGCCGCCCACTTCGGCAACCGGAGGCGCGACACCGAGGCCCGGGCCCGGGCCCGCGCCCGGGAGATGCTGGAGGTCGTGGGCCTCGTGGCGGAGGCCGGCGCGCCGACCCGGCTCCTCGGGGCCGCCGGACTCAAGAAGCTCGAGCTGGCGCGGGCCCTCGCCACCGATCCCGCCCTGCTCCTGGCCGACGAGTGCCTCGGCGGCCTCGATCCCGCGGAGATGATCGCGGCGGCCGACATGCTCCGGCGCATCCGGTCCGAGATGAAGATCACGATCATCTGGGTCGAGCACATCATGGGGACCCTCATGAAGGTGGTCGACCGGCTGATCGTGCTCGATCACGGCGAGAAGATCGCGGCCGGCGTGCCGGCCGACGTGGCGCAGGACCCGCGCGTGGTCGAGGCCTACCTCGGCGAGACGATCGTCCTCACCTGAGAGGGTGTGAGGACATGCTCCGCGGGGTCCCGCTGGGGGGTGTCGGGGGGAGCGGCGGTCGCTCCCCCCGACGTTGACTCGGATGCT
>CAZWXA010000184.1:0-6049 GCA_964637755.1 uncultured bacterium
ATCCACGGGATCACCATCGACCATCCCTCGACACAGCGCAGGCGATAGACGCGCTCCTCCAGCGGGACGAGGCGGATCAGCTCGTCGATGTCGAACGTCCTGGGCCGCGCGACCAAGCCATCGACCTTGAGGGTCCAGGGCCGCGGCCGGAGGGTGTGCGCGAGCCGGCCCGGGTCTTCCTTGTCGACGCCGAACTCGTAGAAGTTGTTGTAGGTGGTCGCGCTCTCGTACTTGGTGGGCGGATCCTCCACCCGGAACGCCTCGTTCGGCGTAGCCTTGAGGGGCTGCCCCTGCGGGGGCGCCGCCGCCGCCACTGCCTCCGCGGCACTCCCCAGGGCCAGCGCCGCGGCTCCGACCATGAACGCCCGGCGATTCAGGTAGACGCGTTCGGGCGTGATCTCGGACGACCCGATATCCGGGGCACGATTAATCAGCATGCTTGTCTCCCCCCTCGCGCCGGCGCCCGGTCTGGCAGCCGCTGGCCGCGCGCGCTCCTTCAAGTTCTCACCTGCTCCGCAGATCCACGACCCATGAACGGGTGGAATCCCCGAGAGCACGTCTCCGGCATCGCCTCCGGTCTCTCGTTACGGTACCCCCGTCGCCACGCGGTGTTGTCAATTCGCTGTGAAATGGGCCAATCCGATCTACCGCACGGCGCCGAAGCTTTCAGCGGGCTGCTCCAGAAGTCTGTCAGCGAGGCGACCGGCGGCGTCCGGTCGACCGCGAAGCCCGGTGGACCACCACCGGCTGCCGGTGGAACTCCTCGAGCAAGATTGCGGGCGTCCGGGATCCTGGTGGACACGCACCGCTCGTGAGGCGGCGGCCGAGGCGCTCTTCGGGCCCCCGTCCCGATCGCTGCGGCGCGCACAGTGTACAATGCCGACCGTGCACGCGGTGGCCTTCGCCGGAAGCCTGCGGAAAGACTCCTGGAACCGGAAGCTCCTGCGCCTGGCCGTCGAGGCGGCCCGCCAGGCTGATCTCGAAACCCGGGAGTTCGACCTCTGTGACATCCCGCTCTACAACGCCGACGTCGAGGCTCTGGCCTTTCCACCCTCGGTCGAGGCCTTCCGGCGGGCGGTCCGAGAGGCCGCAGCCCTCATCATCGCCACCCCCGAGTACAACAACTCCCTCCCTGGCGTGCTGAAGAACGCGATCGACTGGGCGTCGAGACCCCCGAACACGCTCGACGGCAAGGTGGCGGCCATCCTCGGCGCCTCGACCGGCAACTTCGGCACCGTCTCCGGGCAGCACGCCCTCCGCCCCGTCCTCGTCACCCTCAACGTGCTCGCGCTGCCAGGGCCGCGCGTGTTCATTCCAAGGGCTGCGCAGGCCTTCGAGGCCGACGGAACCCTCACGGACGCGCGCCAGGCCGAGCAGGTCCAGGCACTCATGCGGCGGCTCGCGCACACGACCCGCGCGCTCACGCTCGCGGAGACCGGTCCCGCCGGCTGACCTCGCGGGCTGCCACCGCAGATGGCTCGCGGCGGGAGGGCGCAGGCCGCCAGAGAAGGACAGACGCAACGGCCTCCCCCCTCGACACCCCCGGACCGGGTCCCGCGAGCCCGAGTTCACGGGCTCTGAGAACGGGATCTCGGGTGGGCCAGCAGAGGCAGGGCATCGGGCGCTACCGGGAGCTGATGCTCGCCACGGTCTTCCTGGTCATCGCGTCGCAGGAGCTGCTCGAGATGTGGCTTCTCGAGCGGGGCGGCTCGGGTATCGGGCGATGGCCCCTCTCCGTCGACGTCCTCCTCCACGTCGGCCAGGTGGCGGCGGTGCTCGGGGCGAGCTACGTCTTCATCCGCGCCTGGCAACAACGGACGGCGCTGATGGACCGCGAGGTGGCCCGTTCGCGCCAGCTCGCCGACCTCGTCGCGGCCCTCAAGGAGAAGGAAGAGGCGCTGGCGCGCATGGTCGAGAAGCTCATCTTCGCCCAGGAGCAGGAGCGGCGCATCATCGCCTACGACGTGCACGACGGGCTCGCGCAGCTCATCGTGAGCGCAAAGCAGCACCTCGACACCTGTGAGGATCTCTGGAGGAACGATCCCGCGCGCGCGGAGCACGAGCTGGATCGCGGCCTCGATCGCATGAGCCGCGCGGTCGTCGAGGTGCGACGCCTGCTCACGACACTCCGTCCGTCGCTGGTCGACCCGATCGGCCTCGTTCCGGCCGTGCGGGCGAGCCTCGACGAGGTCGGGCGGGAAGCCGGCTTGACCGTCACCTTCACCCAGAACCTCGAGAGCGCGCGCCTTCCCGCTCCGATCGAGACCTCGGCCTTCCGCATCGTCCAGGAAGCCCTCGCCAACGTCCTGAAGCACGCCCGCGCCACCCGCGTCACGGTCGACCTGAGGAAGGACGCGGACGCCTTGTACATCACCGTGGCGGACGCCGGAGTGGGGTTCCAGGGCGCCCTCGGCGAAACGCCCGGCCCCGGGCTTGGCCTCCTCAGCATGCGCGAGCGGGCGAGGCTCCTCGGTGGCGAATGCGTCATCGAGAGCGAACCCGAGCAAGGCACGCGGGTGCGGGCCCGTCTGCCTCTCGGGTCCGGGAGTGGGCAGGGAACCTAGACGCGACGATGGACCCTAGACCGCCGACCCGCGTGCTCATCGTGGACGACCACCCGATGGTGCGGGAGGGCCTCCGCAGCATGCTCAGCGTTCCCGAGATCGAGGTCGTCGGCGATGCCGCGACCGCCGAGGAGGCCGTGGCGAGGGCGGGCGATCTCTCCCCCGACGTCGTCATGCTCGATCTCCAGCTCGGCGACGCCGACGGGCTCGCGGTGCTCAGGCGCCTCAAGGCCGCCCGCCCCCAGACGAGCGTGCTCATCGTGACCATGCACGCCAACGCCGAGTTCGTCCGCGAGGCCGTGCGCAGCGGCGCCGCGGGCTACGTGCTCAAGGGAATCACCCGGCGCGAGCTGATCGCGGCGATACAGGCCGTCCGCGAGGGCGAGTCCGTCCTGGACCCGGCGCTCCTGATGGACGTGCTCGGCGGCACCGACCGCCCGGAGGCCGCCGCGCCGCCCGGCGCCGAGGCGGAGCCCCTCACGAGGATCGAGACCGAGGTGCTCCGGCTCGTGACCGAGGGCCTGACCAACCGCGAGATCGGCGAGCGGATGCGGTGGAGCCTCGGCACCGCGAAGAAGTACGTCCAGCGCGTCCTGGAAAAGCTCCAGGTCTCCGACCGCACCCAGGCGGCCGTCGAGGCCGTGCGCCGCGGGCTGGTGGGGTAGTTCCCGCGGGCCTCGCGGAGTCCAGGTCACGCGATCACGGAGGCACTGGCATGGTCAGATCGTCCGCCCGCTTCACGCTGATCACCGGGGCCCGGCTTCTCGATGGAAGCGGCAGTGCCCCCCTCGAGCCGGCAGCGCTCCTGATCGAGGCCGATCGCATCAGCGCCCTCGGCCACCCCGACGGGGTGAGACCGCCCGAAGGCGCGCCGATCGATCGGATGGACTACGGCGCCGCCACGATCCTGCCGGGGCTCGTCGACGCCCACACGCACCTGGTCGCCCCGGGAGACGGCACGCTCGGCGACGACGTGGCCCGGGAGGACGACGACATCCTGCTCCTCCAGGCAGCCAGGAACGCGCGCACGCTGCTTCACTCGGGCGTGACGACGCTGCGCGAGAACGGCGCCAAGGGCCGCGTCGCCTTTTCCTTGCGGGAGGGCATCCGGCGCACCCTCGCGCCCGGGCCGCGGATGGTGATCTGCGGCCGCCCGATCACGATCGCCGGCGGGCACATGGCCTACTTCGGCTCGGAAGCCGACGGCGTGGACGGCGTGCGGGCCGAGATCAGGACACTCCTCGAGGAGGGGGCCGACTACATCAAGATCGTCGCCAGTGGGGGTTCCACGCGGACGTCCGACCCGAACCGGGCGTCGTACGGTGTGCCCGAGCTGGCGGCGATGACCGACGAGGCTCGCCGCCACGGGAAGCTCACCGCCGCCCACTGCACGTCGGCCCAGGCCGTCCAGAACTGTCTCGACGCCGGCGTGGACATGATCATCCACTGCATCTTCAACGAGCCGGACGGAACGTACCGATTCCGCCCCGACCTCGTCGAGCGGCTGGTGGTGGCCAGGGCGTGGGTCAACCCCACCCTCTACGTGATGAAGGCGGGAATCCATCGCCAGCGAGCGGCCCGCGCCCGCGAGGGGCGGCTCACGCCGGAGCTCGAGGCCCGGCTCGACCAGGCGCAGCGCGCGCTCGACGTCCGCGTGGAGGCCGTGCGCCGGATGACCGAGGCCGGAGTCCGCATGACCGCGGGATCGGACTCGCCGTGGGGCTGGTACGCCCCTGGCGAGTTCGTGCACGAGATCCACATGCTCGCCGAGGCGGGCCTGTCCTACACGGACGCCATCGTGGCCGGAACCAGCGGCGCGGCCGAGTCCATCGGCGTCGGGGCGGTGGCCGGCCGGCTCTTGCCGGGACGATCCGCCGACCTGCTCGTGGTGCGGGGAGACCCCACGCGCGAGATCACCGCCCTCTGGGATGTGCTCGACGTGTACCAGGCGGGGCGCCGCGTCGAGCGTGGCGTGCCGTAGCCCGTGCGAGCGCGCGGTCGGCCGCCGCTCCTTGACCGGACCACCCCCTGACGCTATCCTCCGCGTGACCGCGCGCCCGCCGCCAGCGCCGGGCGGTGGCGCCCGGCGCGCTTCCCTGGCGAACCTGCTGCGCATCCACAACGACTACCGCGAGATGTTCGACGAGTGGTACCACTGGGCGCCGGTCGATGCGGCGCCCACCGAGGTGGACTTCCTCCTCAGGCGCGGCAGGGAGTGGGTGGCCGTCGAGGCGAAGTCGGGCACGCGAGCGGGGACCGACGAGCTGCGCGGCCTCCGGGCGGTGGCAGGGCTCCAGGGGCTGCGCCCGCGCATTCTCGTGCACCGCGGACCCCGCCGCCTCCGCACCGCGGACGGGATCGAGGTGTGGCCGGTGGCAGCCTTCCTGGCGGCGCTCGAGGAGGGGTCGCTCTAGACCGGGACGGCTCGGGCGGGCGGCGCTCAGCGCACGGTCGCGTAGACCCGCTCGATGTTGGTGAGGACGAGCCGCCGCCACGGCCGGTAGTCCCCGTAGCGCGAGAGGCCGGCCTCGTACCGCGGCGCGAGCTGGTCGGGGACCCGCTGCTTGATCTCGTCGAGCGACGCCCCGGTGTCCGCCTCGCGCCGGACGGCCTCGATCAGGTCCGCGATGTACCCCCGGAAGAAGCGCAGCCAGTCCTTCCCTGCCGCGTCGCCGTGCCCCATGATCATCTGGGTGAAGTCGAGCTGCTCGAGCCTCTGTAGCGTCCGCACCCACTCCTCGGGATAGCCGTCGCCCATGAAGGGGGTCCAGCCGATCACGGCGTCCCCGGTGACAACGATCTTCTCCTTCGGGAGGTAGACGAAGAGGTCGCCGTCCGTGTGCGCGCGCCCCAGGTAGAGCAGCTCGATCTCGCGGTCCTTCTTGACGAGCCGCATCGCCTTCTCGAAGGCGATGGTCGGGAGTGCGGGGTTCAGGCCCTCGAGCTCCTGGAGGTAGGCCTCGGCCTGCCGGAGGTCCGCCTCGATCTGCGCGCGCCGATCGGAGGAGGCCGCCGCCAGATCGGCCCTGAGTCTGGCGATCTCCCCGGGCACGGTGCGGATCTGGTCCCGGATCCGGGGCAGGCCCCGTTGCAGCAGGGCCTCGCGCGCGATCGCGGTCGTGATGACCTCGACGTTGGGATATGCCTCCGGGTAGGCCTCGTTGCCCTGCCAGTGGTCGAAGTGGAAGTGCGTGTTCACCACGTACCGGACGGGCTTCGGGGTCAGCTCCCGGAGCCGCCGGACGAGTGCGCGGGCCGCCGACGGCTTTGAGTGGCTGTCGACGACGAGGAGCCCGTCCTCGTTCTCGATGATGGCCGCGTTCGAGTTCACCTTGTAGGCCGGCGCCGCCACCGCGACGTGCACGCCGTCGGCGACCTGCTTGATCTCGAACAGCTCGCTTCCGTCCTCGGCCGACGCCCGGAGCGGGCCCCGGGGCCCACCGACGGCGCTGGCGGCAATGCCGGCACTCACGTTCCTGACGAAG
>CAZWXA010000184.1:6059-7562 GCA_964637755.1 uncultured bacterium
CACGGAGACACTGGCATGGTCACATCGTCCGCCCGCTTCACGCTGATCACCGCGGCCCGGCTTCTCGACGGACGCGGCAGGCGGAGAGGGGTGGCCATCGGGCGCCGGGGAAGGACGGGAACCGAGGAGGGCGGCTCGGCGCCCGCTCTCGCGCCGCCGACCGTCGCCGCCGGCGAGGGGGTGTCAGCGGGCGGGGGCCTGGTGCGCGATCCAGTCCCAGTGTCGGGCCGCACGGTCGAGGACGCGCGGGACGTCCTCCCGGAGCAGGAAGCGCGCGGCGGCGGCCGACTCCGCGGCTGCCTGCGCGGCCCGCAGGTAGTGCTCCCGCGTCGGGTACAGCTCCTCGATCGCGGGGCGGGGATCGGCGCGCGCCCGGCGTTCGGCGCGGGTCCGCGGGAACGCGATGTAGGTGCCGAGAAAATCCACCAGCTCGTCGGTGCGGCCAGGATAGCCGTTCCGGAGGTTCCACGGGGCGTAGGTGGCGAGCGGAGCCAGCAGCTCGACGGTCTTCACGCCGGCCACCTCGTTGCCGGCGGCGTCGACCTGGGACACGAGTGACGGAAACGGGCGGCCGAGCCTCGGCGGCTCGATCGTCACGATCCCCTCGTTCCACCGTGGGCCGTAGTCGGCGCGGTAGGCCTCGTGAATCAGCCCGGGAAAGATCACGCCCGGGATCCTCGGGAACCGGACGCCCCCGAGGGGAACCAGGGTCCCCGCGTCGATCCGGGGATACGCGCTCGGCGGTGGCTCGACTCCGTCCGCCACCCACGCGACCAGGCTGACGAGCAGCGCGCGCAGGGTGACCAGGTAGTCGAGGGGATTACCGCGGTAGACGGCGGGTTCTCCGGCCCCCGGTTCTCCGATCCGGTCGGCCGGGGCGGGCGGGAACCGGCCGACGAAGTGCTGGCCCCCCGCGAGGTGGTAGAGGCGCTCGTTCGCCATCGGCTCGACGTCGCGCGTGCCATCCACGGTGGTGGAGATGAGCGAGGCGGCCCGGCCCCAGTACTCGTAGCCGCTGTTGGTGTAGAAGAGCTTCGGCAGGTGGTCGGCGCGCTGGCGCGCGAACAGGCCGTCGCTGACCCCGGTCTCGGCATCGAGCTGGGCCCGGCTCGTGAACGGGAAGAGATCGGTCGGATAGAAGAACGCCGAGTAGCGATGCGCGTCCCGCGACGCCTGCGCGAACCGGTGGTTGAAGCTCCCCCGGCCGGCGCCCGCGGCATGGATGAGCATCCCGTCGAAGACCGGGCGCCCGCGCTCGTCCGTGTTGAATCCCTGGTAGACGAAGTGGCGGAGGAAGCGGCCCGTCTGGGAGACCCCGAACGCGATGGCCGACCGCGCCCCGAAGAGGCTCTCCCCGCCGTACTTCGCGTACGAGGCGGCGTCGCGGATGGCGGCGAGGCCGAGGCCCGCCACCACCGGGTTCACCGAGTGGTAGACGAGCTCGTAGATCCGGCCGGCCTGGAAGCCCGACGCCATGTAGACGTGCTCCGCGCTCTCGACGAC
>CAZWXA010000185.1:0-7223 GCA_964637755.1 uncultured bacterium
TCGGAATAGACCTTCAGGATGTCGGCGTGGGTCTTGGCCGCGTTCGCGCGGATGGCGAAGCTGATCGCCTCGCGCACCTCGTCCTCGGTCGCTCCGGCAGACCTGGCACCTGCCAGGTCGCGCTTCGCTCAGTGGGTGTTGCCGGCGGCGAGGTTCGCGGCCAGGTAACAGAGTGACGCCGTCCTGGCGTCGAGCGCGCCCTTCTTGTACTTCCAGCTCGCGATGACCTTCTCTTCGAGCTCGGCCATGTCATCCTCCTGGGTGGTCGGCCTCGGTTGCACACCCCCCGGTGGTCCGGGGAAGACCTCATGAGGCTCGGGCGACAGGGACCGGCCCGCGCTCCAGCCACAGCGGACGCCAGCCCGGATCGTCCAATCCGCGCCCGGGCCAGAGGCGGTCGCGCCGCCGCTCCTCGCGGCCCCGGCCGAGCCCGCCGGAGACTGGCCCGGCCGGACGGTCATGTCCCGGCGGCCGCCGCCGGGCGCAGGTGGTCGAGACCCGCCTCGAGCCCCTCGGGCGTGACGCGGATGGCAATCGGTTTCGCGAAGTTGATCGTCGAGTAGCTCTCGTGCTGCGGGGTCACCTGGTGCCCGAGCCGCCGGAGCGCGCCGATGCGGCGCTCGCCGACCCGGTCGTCGACGAACAGGCCGCCTCCCTCGTCGTGCAGCCGGGGCGCCTCGATCGCCGCCTGGAGCCGGCACCCGGTGTCCACGAGCGTCGCGAGGACCTGGGGAACCGCCGACACGATCTTCCGGCCGCCAGGCGCGCCGAGGGTCAGGTAGGGCCGGCCACGTCTGAACGCCAGGAGCGGCGTCATGTTCACGAGGGCGCGCTTGCCGGCTGCGATCGAGTTCGGCTTGCCGGCTTCAGGGTCGAACCAGATCATGCCGTTGTTGAGCAGGATGCCGGTTCCGGGTACGACCACGCGCGAGCCGAAGAGCGACACCGCGGTGTGCGTGAGCGACACCATGTTGCGCGCGCGATCGACGACGCCGACGTGCGTCGTGCAGTCGGCCGGCGGCTGGGGGGAGGCGCGGCCGCCGGCACGGCGGGTCGCGGCGGGCCGAGCGCCCGGCGTCCCCGGCCGAGGCTCCGCGGATACCTCGCGCGCATAGGCCTTGGAGGCCAGGCGCTCCCATGGCGCGGCCACCCGCTCGGGATCGCCCAGGTACTGGAACCGGTCTTCGAACGCCCGCCGCACGGCCAGCGCGCGCCGGTGCAGGCCCTCGCCCGTCCTCCAGTCGGCGCGAGCCCCGGCAGACGTCTCGAGGATGTTGAGGATCTCGAGCGCCGTGACCCCGCCCGTGGCGCCCGGCGACAGCGCCAGACCGACGCCCCGGTAGCTCCCGCGGAGGGGAGGATTGACCCGGGCCGCATAGCTCGCGAGGTCGCCAAGCGCGAGGAACCCCCCGTGCCGCCGCATCTCCGCGTCGATCGCCTGGCCGATGGCGCCCTTGTAGAACGCGCCCGCCCCGTCCCGCGCGATCAACTCGAGGCTCGCAGCGAGATCGGGAAACCGCATGCGGTCGCCCTCCTCCATCCCGGGCGGCCGGTAGACGTACCGTCCATTCCGGAGATACGTCCTCGCCGTCTCGGGGAACGCCAGGATCTCCTCCTCGAACCGCGCGGTCGTGAGTGCCAGGTACCAGTCCGGGACGAAGCCGTCGCGGGCAAGCGCGATCGCGGGAGCGAGGACCGCCGGGAGATCCATCGTCCCGTACCGCTCGAGTGCCTGCGTCAGCCCGGCCACGGAGCCGGGCACCGCGACCGACCGGTGGCCGAACACGTTGGCGTCGTCCTCCACCCGGTGCCAGGCGAAGAGGGCGCCCGGGCTGACCCCGTCGACCAGGCGGTAGACCCGCTCGTGGCAGGCGGCGGGAGCGCAGACGTTGAAGTCGATGGCCACGGTCTCGCGCGGGCCCGCGAGGTAGACGAGCATCGTCCCGCCGCCGCCAATCGTGCTCATGAAGGGCTCGACGACCGTCATGGCGAAGGCGGTGGCCACGGCGGCATCCACCGCGTTGCCGCCACGCTCCAGGATGGCGGCGCCGGCCTCCGCGCCGATCGGATGCTCGGCGACGACCATGCCGCCGTGCGCCCGCGGCGTCTGCTTCGTGACTCGCAGTCTCGAACGGATCACGGCAATACCCCCGAAATTCCTCCCCTGCGGGATCAGCCTCCGGCGCGCACACCGATCCCCTCGACGGGACCGCCAATCGCCGCCAGCGCCACAGAGACATCTTCGGGTCGAGGCGAGCTCGCTCCGCTCGGCCGGGATCCTGTCACGGCAGGTACTGGGTGATGTCGACCAGGGTCTCGCCTCTGAAGTAGAGATTCCAGCCGAGCGGGTAGACCCAGGCTTCCGTCGCGCTGTCGCGGACGTCGGGCCAGTACTTCCGGGCGATCTTCTCGATCCGCTCCCGGTCGGTCGTGGCTTCCGTCGGGGCGCCCAGGAGGATCCGGATCTGCTCCCTGGTCATGCCCACCGACGCCTGGCGCAGGACGCGGAACTTCGTGACCGCGAGCGAGTTGGCCGCCTCGGGATCGGTCCGCAGGTACGCCGAGATCTGCTGCTCGATGGTGTCGTCCCAGGTGCGCCGCTCCTCGAAGGTCGGCTCGCGCCGGTTCTGGAGCATCACGCGGTAGGTGAACATCTCCCTCGCGGTGAGGCCCTCGGTCGTCCGCTGCTCGGTCGGCTTCTTCAGCGCGCACCCCGCCACCGCGAGGCCAACCAGCACCCACGCGACGGCGCGCCCCGCGCTCACCGCGCCCGTTCGGCAGTGCCCGTTCCGCACCGCGCCAGATTAGCACTGTTCAGACTCTTCCGAGCGGAATGAGGCCAACGGCCACGACTCCTCCGCCCCGACATTCCCGCGTCGGCTGCCCAGTGACGACGGGTTCCACCCCGAGCACGGACTCGCCGGAGTAGAATCCTGGATACGCGGCTTCGAGGATCGCGGCTGCGCGGGCGGCATGCTGGGCCAGGGTGTGGGGTCACGGAGCGTGTCGGTCGCACCCCCACCGGACCCGCGAGGACGGCCGAGACGCGCGTGCGGGAGAATCCTGAGTCGAGGGGGAAATGGGCGAAGTCCGGGTGAAGGCCAAGCTGACCAACGCAGTGGACGAGGCCCTCGTGCGCCGGGGGATGCTCACGCTCGATCAGGTCAGGACATATCACGCGGATGCGCTCGTCGATACGGGAGCGGTTCGCGTGGTTCTGCCGACCCACGTGGTGCATCGACTCGGACTCGCGTTGCGCGGCCAACGAGTGGCCGAGTACGCCGATGGTCGCAAGGAGACCGTGGGTGTCACCGAGCCCCTTGTCGTCGACATCGACGGGCGGGACACTCTGGAGGAAGCTCTCGTGCTGGGCGACGAGGTCATCGTCGGCCAAACCGTGCTGGAGAAGCTCGACCTGTTCGTCGACTGTCAGGGCCAGCGTCTGGTTCCAAACCCCGCCCACCCCGACCAGCCAGTCACCAAGGTCAAGTAGATGGCCGGCGCCGCCACGCCGTGACGCCCGCGCGGAGGACACGGCGCAGGAGCGTGCATCGAAGGCGGTTGTCGGCGGTCACCAACCTCTTCGCCGACCTCGAGGGTTCCCTGGAGCTGCTCGCCGCGCGCCGCCAGGGCGCCAGGCCGCTCAAAAAGGCCCAGATGCAAGGCGGCGAGAGAGCGACGACCGAGGCGTATTCCTATACGCCGCAGGGAAGGAGCGACCGAGCCAACGCCGCAGATGGGCCTTTTTCAGCGGCCTGGCTAGATCAGCGCGGACTCCAGGACAATGCCCCGGTCGATGACGCGCGCGGCCTGGGTGAGGAGGCCGGCCGTGGCCGGCGGGACTTCGGGCGCCTCGCCGAGCTGGCGCAGCAGGTCGATCAGGCGGCGCATGGCGCGGATCAGATCGCCCTCGTGACCGCCGAAGGATTGCTCGACCAGACGGCCCCAGTCGTCCTCTCCTGACGCCCACTGGAAGACCGCCGGCATGAAGCCCGCGTGCACCGCCACCGGCATCCGGAGCTGCCGGGCACGCTGTGCCTCGTGCACGCCGCTCGCGATGGCCTCGAGGTGCTGGAGCTTCTTCCAGAGCCGCGGCCGCTTCCGCAGGAAGAGCCGGGCGACCGTCGGATCACCCGACCGGGCCTCCTCGACGAGCGCCGAGCAGATCGCCGCCGCGTCGGCCAGGGTCGCGTCCGAGAAGACCCCGCGCTCGACGATCTCGGCGACGAGCAGCTCGTTGTCGTGGCGGAGTCCCGCGATGAGGCGGCCGCTCCGCTCGAGGGCACTGCCCCGCACGGCGCCGAACTGCTCGAGCACCTCCACGACGCGCAGGAACTCCTGCCAGTAGGCGCCCCGGTACCCCTCGAGCGCCTGGCGCCGCTGCGCGAGGCGCTCCGTGAGCCGCTCGGTCTCCTTCCACTCCTGATCGCACCGGCTGGTGGCTCCCCAGGGGCAGCGGTGGCACTCCGCGGCGGACAGCTCCGCTTCCGGCCCGTGGCTCCGCTCGCGATCGAGCAACTCGGGCAGGGACAGCCGCGCCAGCTGGTCCGCCAGCCCCCGCAGCCCGCGCCCGTCCCGGCCTCGATCACGCGGCACGGTCAGGGTCGGCGCGGCCCAGAAGATCTTCTTGACCAGCCCCGACTTCACGCGGACGAGGGCGCCATTCGGCTGGAGCGCGTCGATCAGCACCCGATGCCCGCGGATCGCGTGCAGGCCGACGATGGCGGCGAGGCTCGCGCCGCCCCGGCGCCGGACGAGGATCAGCCGGCCGGGCTCGGCGTCGACGACGCTCCGCTCGCCCCGGCGACCACCGCGCCCGAGGGCGAGCCGCCGCGCTTCCATTTCCTGGCGGAGCCGCCGGTACCGGCCGATCCGCGCGAAGTCGCCGCAGGGCGCCGCGTAGGCCCCCGCCTCCTCGAGGGCGGCCTCCAGCCGCTCGACCTCGGCCTCGAGGCCGCGGATCCGCTTCAGGTTCTGGTACTGGCCGAACGAGGACTCGACGCGGTGCCGCAGCACCTCCGGCGGCAAGCCCGTGGCGAGGAGCTGGGCGACCGACCCGTACCCGAGCTTGAACTGGCTCTCGATCGGCTCCGGATCGGCGTCGATCGTGCGGACGATGTCCTCGAGGCCGTCCCGCGCGTCCAGCGCAATCACGCACTGTCCCTCGGGGTCGATGCCGCGCCGGCCCGCGCGTCCCGCCATCTGCGTGAGCTGGTTGTGCGTGAGGCCGCGAAAGCCGCGGTCCGTGCGCTTCGTGAGGCCCTGGAGGACGACGGCCTTCGCCGGCATGTGGATGCCGAGGCTCATCGTCTCGGTCGCGAAGACGACCTTGCAGAGGCCGCGCTCGAAGAGCTGCTCGATCACCCGCTTGAGGCCCGGCAGGATGCCGGCGTGGTGCAGGCCGACACCGAGGCGGAGGGCCACGAAGATGTTCTGGTTCAGCCGCGACTCGGCGATCGTCGGGCTCTCGCCGATCGCCTCGTTGATGGCGCGGTCCACCTCGCGCTGCTGCTCGGACGCGAGCAGGCTCCGTCCCTCGGCCAGACAGGCGTCGAGCGCCCGTTCGCAGCCGATCCGGCTGAAGATGAAGTAGATCGCGGGCAGCCACCCGCGGCGCTCGAGCGTCTCGATCATGGCCGTCGGCTCGACCACCCGGCGCGTGTACCAGCGCCCCTGGCCGCCGGCCCGTTCGTGGCCGGCGGGCTCGGCGCCGACGACCTCTGCGGCGCCCGACCGCACCGCCTCGATCGCGTGGACCTCTCCCGTGAGATCCGCGACCGAGTAGGAGAGCGGCACCGGCCGGTCGGGGTGGTGCACCGGTACGATGGGCCGGTGCACGAGACCGATCCAGTCGGCGATCTCCTTCACGTTCGCCACGGTGGCCGAGAGCGCGACGAGGGCCACGTCCCGCGGCGCGTTCACGATGATCTCCTCCCAGACCGTGCCGCGGCCCTCGTCTCCCATGTAATGGCACTCGTCGAGCACCACCCAGCCGAGCCCCTGGAGCCCGGAGCCGTAGAACATGTTGCGGAGGATCTCCGTCGTCATGACGAGGATCGACGCCCGGGGATTCACCTTGACGTCGCCGGTCAGGATCCCGACCTCGTCGGCACCGAACGCCCGGCAGAAATCGCCGTACTTCTGGTTCGAGAGCGCCTTGAGCGGCGTGGTGTAGGCGATGCGCCGACGGGTCGCGAGCGCCAGATGAATGGCGAACTCCGCGACGAGCGTCTTGCCGGCGCCCGTCGGCGCCGACACGATCACCGACTGCCCGGCCTCGATCGCGCGGATCGCCTGCTCCTGAAACGGATCGAGCGGAAACGGGTATCGCGCGGTAAACGCCCTGTAGACATCCACGTTTTCATTGTATCCTTTTGCGCCAGATGCGCCTGACCGGAAAAGTCGCGCTCGTCACGAATGCCTCCCGCTACATGGGCCCCGCGGTGACCGAGGAGTTCGCGCGCGAGGGCGCCACCCTGGCGCTCCACGATGTCGATCCCGCCGCCGCCGGGCGGAGCGTCAAGATCGCGGAGGCCCACGGGCGCGCCGCGTCCGCGTTCGGCGGCGATCTGACCCGGTCGGAGGAGTGCGAGAGGCTCGTGGCCGAGGTCCTCCGGCGCTTCGGCCGGCTCGACGTCCTGATCAACAACAGCGCGCACCCGCCGACCGGGAGCGCGACCGAGGCCGTCACCGACGAGACCTGGCGCGGGATGATGGCCCACCTGCTCGACGAGCCCTTCTTCATGCTGCGCGCGGCGCTCAGGGTGATGCGCCCGGCCCGGCAGGGCAAGATTATCAACGTGACGTCGGCGACGGGGATCTCGGGGCTGCCCCGCCATGCCGCCTACGCCGCCGCCCGCGCCGCCGTCAACAACCTCACGCGCTCGGTCGGGCTCGAGGTCGCGCGAGACGGCGTCCAGGTCAACGCGATCGCCCAGAACTTCGTGGAGAACCCCACGTACTACCCGCCAGACCTCGTGAACGACCCCGAGAAGCTCGCGCGGATCCTCAGGAACGTGCCCGCGGGCCGTCTGGCCCGGAGCGAGGAGTCCGCGCGCCTCGCCGTCTACCTGGCGTCCGAGGACGCCGACTTCTTCGTGGGCCAGGTCATCCCCTTCGCCGGCGGCTCCGTCATGTGACCATCGGGCGCTCGGCGTCTGGCTCGTCCGACTCTGGGCGCACGACAGATTTGTGAGATGACCTCATCGGGCGCCGTCCGCCGC
>CAZWXA010000185.1:7233-7546 GCA_964637755.1 uncultured bacterium
CTCCCAGAAGTCCTCGAAGCGGCCACTGAGGTTGCAGCAACGCAGCGCGGCGAGCCGCGGGAAGGCCAGCGACACGGCCACCGTGAGCAAGGACGGGCGGGTGGAGGACGGATCGACCACGACCACGTCCTGATCTCGCGAGATGATCTACGAGGACACCCCGAGCCACTGCACATAGAGGGTGGCTCAGGGGTTTGGGCCGACGGGGCCCGTCTTCGCGCTGGCCAGGATGCGCTCGAGCTCGACGACGAGGTCGGCACGGTCAAGGGCGCGCTCGAGGCGGCGGGGGATGCCGCGGATGCCGGCCAGATCG